>CALGYY010000245.1 GCA_937934705.1 uncultured Bacteroidota bacterium | reverse complement strand
GGTGACGGGTGACGGGTGACGGAGGTGACGAAAGTGATGAAGTGATGGAGTGATGGAGTGTCGAAAATACCACTGCCCCCAATATCTAATATCCAATATCTCCGTTTTTTATAAATTTGGCTTTTATATCCGCTCATGAGAACTGTTGTTCAGCGCGTCAGCAAAGCTTCCGTCAGCATACAGCACGGAGAAAAGCGTGAGATTGGTCCCGGCTTGCTGGTATTCCTCGGCATTGAAGAATCCGATGAGCAGGGAGATGCGGACTGGCTTTGTTCCAGGATCGCACGGCTGAGGATCTTCAGCGATGCCGGCGGACTGATGAACTGCTCACTGGAGGAGACCGGCGGAGAAGTGATGCTCATCAGCCAGTTCACCCTGCACGCTTCCACCAGGAAAGGAAACCGCCCCTCCTTCATCCGTGCCGCCCGACCAGAAACGGCCATTCCCCTGTATGAATACTTCATCAGCCGGCTGTCGGAACTTTGCTCAAAACCAATTGTCACGGGCGATTTCGGCGCACACATGGAGGTTGAACTGATCAACGACGGACCCGTTACCCTGGTGATCGACAGCAAGGTTAAAGAGTGAGAACTCAGCGCTCAGAAAGTACTGAACAAGCGCTCTCCGGTATTCTTGTCAAAAATCTGAACATAATGCCCTTCGGCTTCAATGCCCTCAAGGATCAGCTTATCGCCATAAGCACTCAGATATATCGCATTATAATATTCTGAATGGGAAACATTCAGTTGAAGAACCGGTGCTGTCCAGAGCATTTTTCCCGTCGTTAACTCAAACGCCATCAGTGCCGAACCGGTGGCTATGGGATGATAAAGGGCAACATAGAGTACCTGCCCGCTCAGCAATACCTCTGCGCGCTTCCAGAGATTTCCCGGTAAAGGAACCGTCCAGGCCGTATTGATCACCTTACACTCCAGGGTCTGCTTTTCGTCGTCGATAATCAAGAATCCCGGCACCTGTGCCTCATCTTCATCGCGGATGAAACCCGCCATGGTGAAAGGATACCTGCTGAGACTGCCGTCTTTGAGGTTCAGGCTAACGGTTCCCGGACGGCTGCGGTCATAGGAAGTAAACAGCATGACCTCCGGCGTGCAGTCGGCATAATAGAGCCAGGGATATGAAGTATGCGTATTGCCATCAATCACCACTTCGGTGTGCGGAATGCTGACCGACCATGCCGTTTCACCTTTGATCAGGATCTTTTTCACCAGGTAAACATTCTCTTCATCCAGGCGACTCACCCGTATCATTCCGCCCGTGACAGGAACCAGAAAATCATTGCCCGTCACATGATCCAGGCTGGCTCCCGCCGGCAGTTCATCCGCTTTAATTGATTCTTCGGTCTGTTTATCGGTGATCCACAGCGTGCCATCGTCGCGGAGGTCAAAATCCACCCAGTGATATGAAGCCCTGCGGTGGTAATTATCCATCCAATCCCTGGGAGCGGTGAAACGGAAAGCGTAAAAAGCATCCGTTTTGAAATCATGCTCATTCATCCCTGCGGGTTTTACCATTTCCAGGCTTTCCAGGTCAATCCATTCCTTACCAAAGGGATAGTATCTTTCAGGTTCCCATCCGGGAGCCTTTGATTCCTGTGCCGGAGCACACCAGAAAAGCATTAAACTGATCATCATTGTAAGAGGGATCCATTTCATAAAACAAAGTTTTGAGGGTGAAATTAATAAAAAGAGCGGCCCCGGAGTAAGCGGGTCATGGTTTTCCACAGCAGAGCATCCATACCGGACAGATGATCGGATCAAAAGCACCCTTTCCCATTTGCTTTTTTTCCGGAATTCTTTATAATATTGCATTGAATATGGGAAGAAATTGACCGGATCCAGCATAACGTCCGGGGTTTCACTTCTTTTAACCGCCATCTAATTGTCAGACTCTCAGAAATTTGACCGATCTGCCCTGATGCATTGTCCTTACGCCGGAGATGTTCAAGGGGGGACGGAAAATATGATAAAGGGCGTGCATTTTTCATCACGCATTGATTCGGCAGGGTCGGCCGGGAGGGCTTTTAACATATTTTAAGAAAATTCAAATCAATCAATTTTAACAAATACCAAGGCTGTGTTTACAATAGAGAGTAAGATCAACACCCGCTCGGAAGAGTTTCTCAGGAACAGGGAAGAGTATCTCGTTCTTCTGAACAGATACCGCGAAATCCAGGCCCAGGTCATGAAGGGCGAATCGGAGCTTGCTGTAAAGAAGCACAAGGAAAGGGGCAAATTGCTGGCGCGTGAGCGCATCAACCTGCTGGTGGATGCCAATACGCCCTTTCTTGAATTATCGCCTCTGGCGGCTTATGATCAGTATAAAAACGGTTTTCCTTCGGCGGGCATCATCACGGGCATCGGGCTGATTCATGGCCGGGAGGTGGTGATCATTGCCAATGATGCCACGGTAAAGGGGGGAACCTATATGCACCTGACCATCAAAAAGCATCTGCGGGCCCAGGAGATTGCCATGGAGAATCATCTGCCCTGCGTTTACCTGGTGGATTCGGGCGGGGCTTTTCTTCCGGAGCAGGACACGGTATTTCCCGACAGGGATCATTTCGGCCGTTTCTTTTACAACCAGGCCCGCATGTCGGCCATGGGCATCCCGCAGGTTGCCGCGGTGATGGGCTCCTGTACCGCCGGCGGTGCATATGTGCCGGCCATGAGCGATGAAACCGTTATTGTGAAGCAGCAGGGGACCATTTTCCTCGGCGGCCCCCCGCTGGTCAAGGCGGCCACCGGGGAGATCGTGACTCCCGAGGAACTTGGCGGCGCCGATGTGCACACCTCCATCTCAGGGGTTGCCGACCACTTCGCGGAGAATGATCAGCACGCCATCCAGATCCTCAGGAATATTTTTGAATCCATGAAATTCAAAAAGAAACAGCTGCTTGACATCGCCCCCATAGAAGAACCGCTGTACGATCCAACAGAGCTTTACGGCATCGCGCCCATTGATTTCAAGAACCTGATCGATCCGAGGGAAATCATCGCACGCATGGTCGATGGCAGCAAATTCCACGAATTCAAGGAAAGATATGCCACAACGATAGTAACGGGCTTCGCACGCATCATGGGATTTCCTGTGGGGATTATCGCCAACAACGGAGTGCTCTTCAGTGAGTCGGCCTTAAAAGCCACCCATTTCATTGAACTGTGTACGTCGAAGAAGATCCCGCTGCTGTTTCTGCAGAATATTACGGGCTTTATCGTGGGCAAGGACTTTGAACGCCGGGGTATTGCCAAAGACGGCGCCAAGATGGTACATGCGGTAGCCAATGCCGATATTCCGAAATTCACGGTGATCTTCGGAGGCTCCTTCGGCGCCGGCAATTACGGTATGGCCGGAAGGGCCTTTGGTCCCCGCCTGCTCTTTATGTGGCCCAATTCCAAGATCAGCGTCATGGGCGGAAAACAGGCGGCCATCGTGCTGTCGACCGTTAAGGAAGATCAGTACCGTTCACAGGGTAAAGAACCGCCGGCAGAAGAGATTGAAGCGCTGCGTAAAAGCATCACGGACAAATACGAATACGAAGGTTCGGCCTATTACAGCACTTCACGCCTGTGGGACGATGGTATCATTGATCCTGTTGACACCCGCAGGGTGCTGGCCATGGGCATTGCCATGTCGCAGAACAAGGAATACCCCGATCAGAAATTCGGTGTATTCAGAATGTAAGATATCATCAGGATCCGTAAAATTCTTTGAAATGAAAGCATACGAAACCATAGAATTTGAATTGAAGAACAGCGTGGGAACGCTCTGGCTCAACCGTCCCGATGTTCACAATGCCCTCAACGAGCAGATGATCCGCGAGATCATCGAGTGTTTCCGGACGGTGAATGACATGCCTGAAGTCAGGGTGGTGATCCTTCGCGGCCGCGGCAAATCGTTTTGCGCAGGGGCCGATCTGAATTACATGAAAGGCATTGCAGGCTTCGGCTTTGAAGAGAACTACCAGGACGGCAAACAACTGGCCAGGTGCTTCAATGTGATCTACACCTGTGCGAAACCCACCATTGCGCTGGTTCACGGCGCCGCCATCGGCGGGGCAAACGGACTGCTGGCGGCCTGCGATTTTGTGTATTGTACGGATGACACCAAATTTGCCTTCAGCGAGGTTAAGCTGGGCATTGTGCCGGCCACCATATCGCTGTACGTGCAGAAAAGGATAGGGGAATACGGCTCGCGGGATCTGATGATCACCGGCAGGCGATTCACGGGTAAAGAAGCGGAAGCATGCCGTTTGGCCAACAAATCGCTCCCGGCAGAGGAACTGGAAGCTTATGCCGGTGAAACGGTCAAACAGCTCTTCAGCAGCGGACCTGATGCCATTGCCGCCTGTAAGGCGCTTATTTACAACATTTCAAACAATCTTGATTTTGAGGAGGCCATTGATTACACGGCCCGCACCATTGCTGAACTCCGCGCCTCGCGCGAGGGACAGGAGGGTATGGCTTCCTTTCTTGAAAAAAGAAAACCTGACTGGGTGATCGAATAAAGAAACAGAAGAAGCGATGAAAAAGAAAAAAATAGAATTCAGCCTGATTTACCGCGACATGTGGCAATCCTCCGGGAAATACGTTCCCCGGGTGGACCAGTTGGTCCGCATTGCCCCGGTGATCGTTGAAATGGGTTGCTTTTCCCGTGTGGAAACCAATGGCGGCGCCTTTGAGCAGGTGAACCTTCTTTTTGGTGAAAACCCCAATACGGCGGTGAGGGAATGGGTAAAGCCTTTCAATAAGGCGGGGATACAGACCCATATGCTGGAGCGTGCACTGAACGGGATCAGGATGTTTCCGGTACCGGCCGATGTGCGCAGGCTGATGTACAAGGTAAAAAAAGCGCAGGGTGTTGATATTGCGCGTTCGTTTTGCGGACTGAACGACCACCGCAACCTTGAGTTGTCGGTCCGTTATGCCCGTGAAGCCGGTATGATTTCCCAGGCCGCGCTCAGCATCACGCACTCGGCTTTGCACACGGTTGAATACTTCATGAAGGTGGTCGACAAAGCGGTTGAATACGGTGCGGAGGAGATCTGTCTCAAGGACATGGCGGGCATTGGCCGTCCTGTGGCCAACGGTAATCTGGTGGCTGCCATCAAGAAGAAATATCCCCACATCAAGGTTCAGTACCATGGACATTCCGGACCGGGTTTTTCGGTGGCCTCCATGCTGGAGGTGGCCCGTGCGGGTGCTGACTATGTGGATGTGGCCATGGAACCTCTGAGCTGGGGCATGGTTCATCCTGATGTGATCACCATCCGGCAGATGCTGGATGATGCGGGTTTCGAAGTACCCGAAATCAACATGAAGGCTTATATGGAAGCCCGTGCGCTGACCCAGGAATTCATGGATGACTTTCTCGGATACTTTATTGATCCCAAGAACCGCTATCTGTCTTCACTGATGATCGACAGCGGTCTGCCCGGGGGGATGATGGGCAGCCTGATGGCCGATCTCAAAGGGGTACACCAGGGCATCAACATGGCCCTGGAAGCAGCAGGAAAACCGGCGCTCACTGAAGATGAACTGCTGATCCGGCTTTTTGATGAAGTCACTTACATCTGGCCGCTGATGGGTTATCCCCCGCTGGTAACGCCATTCAGTCAGTACGTGAAGAATACCGCCCTGGTCAACGTTCTCAACCTGGCGCGCGGCGAAGAGCGCTTTACGCAGATCGACACCAACACCTGGGATATGTTGCTGGGTAAAGCCGGGGAGCTTCCCGGGAAAATCGATCCGGTATTCGAAAAACTGGCCCGGGAGCAGAAGCTGGAATTCTACAAGGGCGTTCCGCAGGATGCTTATCCCGATGCGCTGGATCGTTACCGCAAAGAAATGGAGGAGAATGGCTGGGATACGGGACCCGATGATGAGGAGCTCTTTGAATTTGCTATGCATGAAACCCAGTACCGGGACTATAAATCGGGGATTGCCAAAAAACGTTTTGAAGAAGAAATTGCCAAGTATAAAACACCACAAAAATCAATTGTTGTGAAAGAAGCCCAAGCGCCCAACCGCAGCGCGTACAGTAAGAAAGAAGCGGACTTCACCGTGGCGGTGACTGCCCTGCTGCATTACACCCTCAACAGCCGTGAACTGGAAAAGGTGGAGCCCTGGAAGCAGCAGCATGATGTATGGAACACCATCGGTTACTGGCGTAACCGCAAACTCCTGCAGTTTCACAACGGGGAAAGCGAAACCGAAGTGGAGATTCTTGAACAGTCAGGTCAGGATTACAGCATCCGTATCGGTGAGCGGTTGATTCAGACCAGCTTTCTCTACATCGCTCAGGGCGAAGTGGATTTCAGTCTGGAGAAGGAAAATTATTTTGCGAAGATCAGTCCGGGCGACAAGAAAATGATGAAGGTTCTGATCAACGGAAAGGCTTTTGAATTGCGCCGGCTGGATCTGCGCGACGATCTCCATGGCGCTTCGGGAGGGGAAGGATCCTCAGTGAACGAGAGCAACAGTGTGAAATCGCCCATGCCGGGAAAAGTTTTCAAGCTTCACGTAAAAGAGGGCGACAAGGTTCTGAAAGGGGATTGTCTGCTGGTGATTGAATCCATGAAAATGGAAAACCGCATTTTATCGACAAAAGATGCGGTGATACAAAAGGTCAACGTTGCCCTCAATGATATGGTGGAGGCTTCAACCACGCTGATCCTTCTGGAGAAGGAAAACTAGAAGGGTGGCGGGAATCCGGCGTTCGGAAAGGGATATTGGATATTGGATATTAGATATTAGATATTGGATATTAGATATTTAAAAATAACAATTAAAAATAGAATACATGAATTTTGAACTGACACCCGAACAACAGATCATCCGCGAATCCGTGCGGGATTTTGCTGAACGCGAGATCAAGCCCGTTGCGGTTGAACTTGACGACAAGCAGGAGTTCAGCCTGGAGCTGACCAAAAAGATGGGCGAGATGGGCCTTTTTGGCATGGTGGTTCCGCAGGAATACGGCGGACAGGGCATGGATTACATTTCTTACATTCTTGCCGTTGAGGAGCTGGCCCGGGTTGACGGCAGCCAGGCTGCCACTGTGGCCGCGCACAATTCGCTCGGGGTAAATCCCCTTTATTATTTCGGTAATGAAGAACAAAGGAAAAAGTATGTTCCTCGTCTCTGCACGGGAGAGGCCCTGTGGGGCTTTGGTCTTACAGAGCCGGAGGCCGGTTCCGACAGCAGAAACACCAAAACCACTGCTGTTCTGGAGAACGGGAAGTGGCGGATCAATGGCTCGAAGATTTTCATTACCAATGCCTCCACCGAAATATCCATCGGGAGTACGGTGCAGGTGGTTTCGGGTGAGAAGGACGGAAAGAAGGAGTTTTCTGCCATTATTGTGGATCGTGAAACTCCCGGTTTCACGGTAAAGACCATGCACGGAAAAATGATGTGGCGGGCCTCCAACACGGCTGAATTGTATTTTGATGATTGCGTGGTACCGGAAGAGCATCTGTTGGGCAAGCGGGGCGACGGCAGCAAGATCATGCTGAACACCCTTGATCATGGTCGCTTATCGATTGCCGCGATGGGACTGGGATGTGCGCAGGGGGCCTTTGAACTTGCGGTTCAGTATGCCCAGCAGCGCATCCAGTTCGGCAAACCGATCTCGAACAACCAGGTGGTATCGAACAAACTGGCTGATATGGCTCTGAAGATCGAGCTGGCCCGCAACCTGCTGTACAAGGCCTGCTGGCTGAAAGACAACAAGAAACCTTTTGCCAAGGAAGCGGCCATGTCGAAGCTTTATTGCGCTGAAGTCGCCAACGAGGTGACCTATGAAGCTGTTCAGGTTCACGGTGGTTACGGACTGATGAAGGATTACAACGTGGAGCGTTTTTACCGCGACCAGCGTCTGCTTCAGATTGGCGAGGGAACCAGTGAGATCCAGCGCCTGGTGATCGGAAGGTATATTCTGGAGGAATATGCGTTGTAGGGGTTAACAGATATTGGATATTAGAAATTGGATATTAGAAATTAGAATATTAATGCTATGAATAAAGTAGTTAAAGACGCTTTTGAGGCCATACAGGGCCTTAAGGACGGGATGACCGTCATGTTCGGCGGATTCGGTTTATGCGGCATCCCCGAGAATTGCATCAACGCCCTGGTAGAAATGGGGATTAAGGATCTCACCTGCATTTCCAACAATGCCGGGGTGGATGATTTTGGGCTGGGTCTGCTTTTGCGGAAACACCAGATGAAGAAGATGATTGCTTCCTATGTGGGCGAGAACAAGGAATTTGAGCGGCAGTTGCTGAGCGGGGAACTGGAGGTGGAGCTTATTCCCCAGGGCACCCTGGCTGAGCGCATCCGTGCAGGTGGTGCCGGGATCCCGGCTTTTTACGTACCTGCCGGTTTCGGTACAGAGGTGCAGGGAAACAAGGAAGTCCGCGAATACAACGGGAAAATGCATGTACTGGAGGCGGGCATGACGGCCGATTTCGCGATTGTCAAGGCGAAGGTGGGAGATACCCGGGGAAACCTGATCTATAATTACACTGCCAACAACTTCAACGGTCCTATGGCAACGGCAGGAAAGATCACCATTGCTGAGGTCGAGGAGCTGGTTCCCTACGGAGAACTGAATCCCAATCACATTCATACCCCGGGAGTTTATGTCAAAAGAATATTCCAGGGAAAGAATTACGAGAAGCGGATTGAATTCGTAACCACGCGGGATTAAGCACCGCGGGCAGCCAAAATGAGTCAATAATTTTATATAGAAAAATATGGCACTTGATAAAACTGGAATTGCAAAACGTATCGCGCAGGAGTTGCGCGACGGCTATTATGTGAACCTGGGAATCGGCATCCCAACCCTGGTAGCGAATTATATCCCTGAAGGCATGGAAGTGACCCTGCAATCAGAGAACGGACTGCTGGGAATCGGACCATTCCCGAAGAAAGACGAAGTCAATGCCGACCTGATCAACGCCGGAAAGCAAACGGTAACTTACATGCCCGGGGCTGCATTTTTTGATTCTGCAGCCAGTTTCGCCATGATCCGCGGCGGGCACATTGACCTCACGGTACTGGGGGCTTTTGAAGTTTCGGAGAAGGGCGACATTGCCAGCTGGAAAGTCCCGGGAAAACTGGTCAAAGGAATGGGCGGAGCCATGGATCTGGTGGCTGCTGCGCGCAACATTATTGCTGCATGCATGCATACCGACAAAGACGGCAACTCCAAGCTTCTGTCCGCATGTACGCTTCCCCTCACCGGGGTAAATTGCGTAAAACGTGTGGTGACCGACCTGGCGGTGGTTGACATCACCCCTGAGGGATTCAGGCTGATCGAGCGGGCACCCGGCATCAGTGTTGAACAGATCAAAAATGCAACTGCAGGCAAACTGGTCATTGAGGGGGACATCCCGGAAATGAAACTCTGATTTACTCAAAATTTAACACTTATTCATTGCACTATTAACCTCTAAACTGCATACAAATATGAATTATCCCAAAAAAGTTGTGATCGGCGATATTACCGTCCGCGACGGTTTTCAGCACGAAGAAATTTTTATTCCCACCGAAGCCAAGCTCTGGGTCGCTGAACAGCTGATCCTGGCAGGCTTCAAACACATTGAGGTGACCAATCTCGGGAATCCTTCGGGTATGCCCCAGTTCAAAGACGCCACGGAGCTCATGAAAGGCATCCGCGGCAGCAAGAAGATCGCCCACCTGATCAAGGATGTGAGTCTGACCAATGTGACCATCCGCGAAAAGGCCATTGAACGCGCCATAGAAGACAGGAAGAACGGTTATGGTCCCGACCGTATCCTGGTTATGGTTTCCACCAGTGAATCGCACCATAAGAAGAACTCCGGTCTTTCGCTCGACGAGTACTGGAAGATGTGTGAGAAGTACATTCCCATGGCCCGTGAAGCGGGTTTAAAGGTCAACGGTACCGTCAGCACCATCTGGGGTTGCCCCATTGAAGGTCCGACAGAAATGAAGAAGGCCATTGAGTTCACCAAACGCTGGTTTGAAATCGGCGCCAGCGATGTGGAGCATGCTGACCATGACGGATCCGCCTCTCCCGACCGGGTGTACAAGTATTACTCGATGCTGCTCGATGCGATTCCGACCCCGGAAAAGCACATCGTACACTTCCACACCACCCGTGGCTGGGGACTGGCGAATGTGCTTGCTGCACTGCAGGCAGGGATGACCAATTACGAATCCACCATGGGCGGTATCGGCGGACAGCCGGCCAATTTTGTCAGCGGAGTACCTGTGTCGGGCACCGGTTCTTATTATTACAAAGATCCCAACATTGTCGGCCTGGTTTCCACTGAAGACATGGTGGTGATGATGGACGAAATGGGCATCGACACCGGACTGGATGTTGACAAGGTGCTGGAGATCGGAAAAATGGTTGAGCGTATTGTAGGACGCAAACTTCGTTCTGAATCCATCCGTAACGGGCGCATTCCGAAAAACCTTTCCGGCAGAAGTTAACATGGTTAAGATCATCGAAACCCCGCGGGATGCTTTCCAAAGCATCCCGCATTTTATTCCCTCTGAACGAAAAGCTGAATACATACAATCGCTGCTGTTTTGCGGTTTCGACACCGTGGAGGCGGGAAGTTTCGTATCACACAAAACCATCCCGCAAATGCGGGACACGGCTGAGGTCATCAGGCGCCTTGATCTGAGCCGGGTTTCTTCAAGAATCATGGTGCTGTCCGCCAATCTGAAAGGGGTTCAGACGGCGGTGGAATATGATGAAATTGACGACATTTCCTATCCCTTTTCCGCCTCTGAGGTCTTCCTCAGAAAAAACATCGGAAAATCACACTCCGAAGCACTGCAGGAAATAGAACAATGTCTTTCCCTGTGTGAAAACCGCGGCAAACGACTGATCGTATATCTGACTATGGCCTTTGGGAATCCCTACGAAGAAGAGTGGCGTGTGGATTCCATCATGCAATGGGCGGAGATTCTTTTCCAGCTGGGAATCACCTGCATACCCTTATCAGACATCACCGGTGAAGCAGACGGGAAAAAGATCAGAGAGGTGTTTTCAAGCCTGATGCCCCGCTTTCCCGGGGTGGAATTTGGTTTACACCTTCACTCGGATCCGGTCACTGCCATCGGCAAAGTGGCCGCAGCTTATGATGCCGGTTGCCGCCGTTTCGACACCGTACTCGGCGGCTACGGAGGTTGTCCCATGACCGGCAGGGAACTGCTGGCCAACCTCGATACCCGGGTCATGACGGGTTTTCTGAAAAGCAAAGGATGCGAAGGTCCTGTCCTGCCCGAAGGCTTATTGTTCCCGATTCCGGTCTGAGCGCAGGAAACAGATTATTTGCCGTAGGAAAAAGATTCCAGATTCCACGGCGCTGCCTGCCAGTTCCCCTTCTCTGCAGCCTTGTATTTGCTTTCGTAACGGCCCGCTCCGAATTTCCTGTTGTAGAACTCCTGCCATCGTTGACCGGGTATAAGGATATCGGGATTGGTTTCATAATCGGGTCGCCCCCTGAAGCCGAAGAAATTCTCTCTTTCACTGATCATATCCCGGCTGAGGTGGTTCATCGGCCGGCATTGTTCATAGAGCTTCTCGATCATGAATACTGTAAACTGCTGCGAATACTGGAATTTACTATGGACTACCTCCCATTTAAATATCTCATGTTTGAAGATGTCCATGAATTCAAGTCCGAAATATTTTTTCCACAGCTTTTCTCTTTCACGGAAAATCCCCGGTTGGGTGTTCTGCGTGAAAACTGTTGCGGCAACCGGATCCTCTGAAAGGCTCCAGGGCATCAGATACGGAGCAAAACTGCAATAGGAAAGACTCCAGAAATGCAGATCATCGAGCAGGCTTTCCATATAATCCCGCATCTTGTTCCAGCGTATAATCGAAGGTTCGAATTCCCGGTCTACATCATCCATAGCCCATTGCACTTCCCTGGCCATGGGCACGCCAAAAGGCGCTGCCGCGGCCATGGTCTGGAACACCTCCAGCTTTTTGCGATGTTTTTCGATTTCATGGGGAGACACCTTCAACACCTCCGCGATCTCATAATGGTACTCCCAGGCTCCCCTGGCCACCGAAGTGCCTTCCGCCGCCTTATCCAGTCCCCGCTCAATCTGCTCGCGAAGGAAACGCGGCAGGGTCATGCCCGGCTGCTCTCCCAGGTCAATCAGATCCTGTATCGGGCCAATCAGGGGTTCGGGATTCTGCAAGGCCTCCACCTCCGCTGTACTGTCGTAAACATTGGGTCGCTCCTTCTGTTCCTGATCCATATCCTTCCCTGTACGTTTCTTCATCGCCTCAATACCACCTCCTGCAGCAATGATTTTCTGATCACCGGTACGACCGAAATAGTCCATGCCGGCTTCCATCTGCTGATGCACTTTCTTCCCTTTTGCTTCTTCCAGGGCTGCTTCATATGATTCACGCAGCCTGACAATCGCCTGTTTCAGCGCATCCACACACTGTTTCAGCAGGTAGGCATCATCGTATGCTCCCTCACCGGCTTCCGTCTGTTTTTGTTTGGCCTGCGCGCTTAAGGCCCGGCCATAGTAATCGCTGAAAAGTCCATAAAGATTTTCCTGCATCACCATACCATTGAAGGTGTTGATGTCGCTCTGCTCCTGGCCCAGGGCCTCGAGCCGCGCCAGGGTCGCACACATCTTATCGAAGTCGGGACCGGAAACCTGGTTCTTTTTGCAGTCCTCCACCATGTTGCGGAAAGGATCCAGCATGGCGTTCAGAATAAAAGCATCTATAGGCATAATATATTTCTCTAAGCGTTGATAATTTCCTTGTACTTTCTGAGCTGTTCCTCAATATGATGATCGGCAAAGGGGCACAAACGACGGTTCCTGAATTCCTTCACTTTTTCGGGATCCATCCTCCATTCCGGCACGTATTTAAGGATTTCCTTCGTCAGCCCTTCCGCATTTTGCCTTAATGATTTCCGGTAATGCTCTGCGGTGGCCAGCATGTCCTTTTTGTATTTATCAGGAACAACAGCCTGTGTATAAATATCAATCCGGTCCACCAGATCCCAGTCGTGGTACAACTGCCTGTGCGCCTCATCTGCCGTAATTTCAAGCATATTCCTGTTGTAAGCTTCGTTGACCATGGTGATCAGGTTCATTACCTCATTGAACTGATCCGCCTTGTCAAGGATCTCCAGGCTGGCTTTTATCCTGACGTCTTCCTTATGCTTGCGGAAATGTTCCCTTTCCATCACCGCTTCGTCTTTAACCAGTGCAACGGCGCAGCGTTCGTTCAGATCCCCGATTGCGGTTCTGAATTCCTCCAGCTTCCCGCAGGACTGCATGGCGTTGCTGAGCGCTTTCTCCGCTTCGTAGCTGAAGCTGTAGTTCTTGTTACCCGCATACTTTTCCGCACGGACGGAATAATAGGCTTTGTATTCACTCAAAAGATCTTCTGACATATTATTATAATTATTATTAATTTATTTTGCGTTTTCTTCTGAAAAAATCACTGATCAGAGCGGCACATTCATCCTTAAGCAAGCCGCTGCTGACAGTGGTCCTGGGGTGAAGCAGCGATTTCCCGGCCAGATGGTATCCCCGTTTCTCATCTTCGGCACCGTAAACCAGGCGTCCCAGTTGGGTCCAGAAGGCGGCTCCGGCGCACATCACGCAGGGTTCCAGCGTAACATAAAGGGTGCATTGCTTCAGGTATTTCCCGCCCAGTTCATGCGAGGCCGCGGTAAAGGCCTGCATCTCTGCATGGGCGGTGACATCGTTGAGCGTTTCAGTGAGATTGTGCGCGCGGGCAATGATGCGGCCGCCGCACACCACCACTGCGCCCACAGGGACTTCGTCTCTTTCAAGGGCTTTGTGCGCTTCCCTGAGGGCTTCCCGCATAAAGCGGACATCCTGCTGATTCTGATCTTCCGTTTCCACGAAGGATAAAGATATCACTTTTTCACAATGATCAGCTGATTCCCTGAAAGATTCCTCCGTTACTCCGTGAAATTTTGTCTTCTCAGGCGGGATGCTGAAAACCCGCTCCGGTTCCCGGCCTCATCATCACTGCCTTTTCCGCAAACAGATCCAGTAATGATCTGCCAGGTTCGCCAGAAAAGAAAGGCGGCAGTGCAGGCGCTCCAGCCACCACAAAAGGCGCATTGCATCCGGAAAGCGTGCGCCGTCACCCCCGACTCCGGAAGGAGGAATAAAAAGGCCGACAGGCCCTTTGCCTTCCACGCTGAAACAGGCCCCGAACAGTGCTTTGATGTCTGAAGGGCTGTAGTAAAACACCTGCATCGGATTTCCTTCAAAAACAGCGGTTACTGCTGCTTTTCCCTTTCTCCTGAAGGCTTTCCCCGCCTGCCCTTTCATCAGCCCGTAAAATTGTTCCCAGCGTGCATCGGTCCCCATGATCACAAAGAATGCCTGTCCCCTCTCCCTGAGCAGTCCAGACAGATCCTCCGCCAAACGGCTCAGCTCCGCGGGTCCGGCACAGTTCAAACCTCCGAAATCGGAGAAGACGAGATCAAAAGGGCCTTTGGGTGCGAGTTGTGCAATATCCTGAAAACGGGAAACGATAAATTCGGCTTGTACGGATAAACCGGCGCGGGACATCCGTGTCTGAGCCTCCCTGATCATGGCGGATGAGGCGTCAGTGGCCACTACCTGGTGTCCCAGGGAAGCCATGAAAAGGGCATCCGTCCCGGTTCCGCAATTGATCTCGAGAATCTTTAGTGATTCACGGTTTTTCAGCAGCTTTGTGAGTCTGCGATGAACCAGTCTGCGCTGCAAACGGCCGCTCAGCCTGCGTGAGAAGCGGTCGTCATAAGAAGAAGCCATGGCATCAAAAAACCGGACTTCAGACATTTCTGCTTCTATTGAGTTGATATGCTGCCCACAGAGAAGCGGGAATGTAATACACGATCAGCACCATGCGCCGGATATCCTTCATGCGTACTTTCCAGGGCCTGAGAAAAAACTGCCCCAGTATATGCCATCCCTGATGTAAGCGGTAAGTCTTATGAACATAGCGGTGCAGGCGTTTGTAGAATGCCGGCGGATAGGTGTTCCTGAACATCATGGCCAGCTCATCCGAATCTGTCCAGTTGGCTTTTTCCCTCAGATCATCCTTCACCATCTGATGAAAGAGGGTCCCGGGCAGCGGGTAAGACACCGAAATCCCGATGTCATCCGGCAACAATTTCCTGATCATGCGGATGGTCATACGGATATCTTCCATCTGTTCTCCGGGATAACCAAATTGTATGAAGAATGCAGGCCGGATCCCGGCGGCTTTCAGTTCACGTGTGGCTTCATAGATCTGCTCCACCTTCACGCCCTTGTTCATGGCGTCGAGGATCTTTTGTGAGCCGCTTTCGGCGCCCAGCCAAACGGTGTCGCAACCCGAACTTTTCAGATCACTGATATACCCTTCGCGCAGCAGAACATCCGCCCTGGACTGCATTTTATAGCGGATCTTCAATCCTGCCTCCCGGAGTCCATTGCTGAAACCCTTCAGCCAGTCCCCGTTCAGGGCAAAGATATCGTCGCAGAACCACACACCTTCGAAAGGATGAAGGTCGGCCAGAAATGAAAGATGACGGATGACGTATGCAGGACTGTGCTGCGCATAACGATAGCCGTAGAGGGGTTTGGCGCACCAGGTACAATGGAAGGGACAGCCCCGCGACATTACCATATTAACCATGAAATAGCCATAGCGTTTGCGCCACATGGCAGCGTAGGCCGGCAAATCCGCGAGATCCCAGGCGGGAAGCGGCAAAAGATCCGGTTCGGAGATCGCAGCCCTGGCAGGGGTGGTGATGGTTTTCCCTGCTTTCCGGAACGATATTCCATGAATATTTTCCGGCGCTGCATCCTGATTCCCGGGGGCCTCCATCAGTTCTTTCAGGGTGAATTCCGGCTCTCCGTTGACCACAATATCACAATGGTGATCAAGATACTTCTCATAGTGATCCGTTGCATCCGACGAGGCCACGATCACCCGGCATCCGTGGTCACGGGCAATTGCCGCCATCTCCCAGGCTGCCTCCCGCATATTGGTGAGACACATCTTGGTGAGGTAGTTGAACCCATCGTCGCAGATGATCAGCACATCGGGCCGTTCTGCAGCAATCCTCGGGATGATTTCCTGAGGCGATTCAGAAAACATCGTATCAAAAAGGCCGACCTCATGTCCTGCTTCCCTCAGAACTGATGCGGCATACAGAGTCATCAGCGGAGGATAGGCCTGCTGCAGACCCCATTGTTTGGGGTCGAAGTGCATGAAATACGAATGGGTGAACAATATCTTCATGACAAATGCAGCTTATAGCGGTCTTCAAATTCTTCGATTTTCTGCTGATAGGCCTGAAGGACCCTGAACTGGAAACCATGCGGATGATGCTTGGAGATATGCGAATATGAACGGAAGTTCAGGTCAAACATCAGGGGTTCCATGTTTTTGTATTTCTGTGCCCAGTGGCCACAGGTCTTCCTGTAACACCATTTTTCGATCTTTCCGCCAAATTTTCCGGAGAGTAACGCCTCGGCCAGAACCTTCAAAGGGTGCCATTGGCGCTTCGACACAAGCCGCTGGTTTACGCCAGGCATATTCGGATAATACGTCCTGTACCATTGATTGACCGTGAAAAATCGACGGGTGAGTTCCGTGTTGAATAGCGGGATGGCAAAGGCCACTTCGGTTGCGGTGAACAGATTCTTTTCCGCAACTTCCAGGTGGTCTTCATCCACAAAATAGTTCAGGCAGAAATATTTTCTTGAATTGAAGAGGAATATCTTTTTGAACAGAATCAACAGGGTGCGGCATATCCAGAGCCTGCCGGAACGGGTGATGATGAAATAGTCCACATCGCCCTTTTCAGGAACCACACCCTTTGAAATACTTCCGGTCATAAAGATCCCCCTGACGAAAGGCGCTGTGGCAATCAGCTCCCTGAAAAGCCGCGAACGGCGCATGAAACGCTCAGCTCTTCGGTTGCCCTCTTTCCGGAAACGGATGTACTGTTCGTTGCCATTCAGCAACAGATAATCCCCTGAAGTCCTGAGCAGACCACTGTTGGTCAGTTTAGTCAAACAAGTCCGGAGGATTTCCGGTCCGGGGTTTTCCGACTGAAGACTGTTGCTCAGTTCGCTGCCCGTAAGCGGATGCCTGAAAATATCAAAATACAGTAAAGTCTTGATAATAGCCTGTTCAGTAGTATTCAGGTCTTCCTGTATCATCGTTCCTGACTTATAGTTTCTTTCATGCTTATGACCGCGTAAAGGTATAATTTTTCACCCCGGATTGTTTTGCTTCTGATCACTTGCATCCCGCATCCGTAATTTTCCGCCACCTCCGCAATTTTGCTGAGCATACAGGTTTCTGACAACACCATCAGCACCCGGCCTTCTTCGGCGACAAAGGGGCGGAAGGATGTAAAAAATCGGTTGAAATATTCAAAGTCCTCCCCGCAGTACCAGGCATATTCCTCCGGTTTCAGCGGGTTTTTCGGATAATAGGGCGGATTAACCAGCAAAAGGTCATATTGACGGGCAGGGAGGGCTGAAAACAGATCTGAAATAATGGCGTTTACGACCACCGCATTGCGGGCGGCATTCTCAAGGGTGTTCTCCACAGCCGCCGGATGGATGTCGAGTGCATCAGCCATGGCTCCCTGCTTTGCACAAAAAACCGACAAGCAACCGCTACCGGAACCCACTTCCAGAACTTTCCATCCCCTCAGGGATATCTTCTTCAGATAATCCAGCAAAAACCTGGTGCTGTAGAAATACTTCGGATGGAAAACCCCGGGGCGGATGATCATATCCATGTCTTCTGTCCGCCATAATGTCGACCTTCTTAACCTGCACATCAGGTAAGGCTTGATAAAGACCCTTGCAAATATTCGGATGGCTTTATTCCACATATCAGAAACCCTCCTTTTCCGGTTGCCGGTAATGCAACAGTTTCAACAATATCCTGAGCTCATAGGGAAACTGACAGATTC
This sequence comes from uncultured Bacteroidota bacterium, assembly GCA_937934705.1. GTDB lineage: Bacteria > Bacteroidota > Bacteroidia > Bacteroidales > CAIWKO01 > CALGYY01. The sequence continues at coordinate 30,756 of CALGYY010000245.1, read as the reverse complement.
CTGTGATATATCTCAGGAATGATAAGCCGCGGAGCAATGCCCTGGCGGCCCTTCCTAATCTGTGATCGCTGATGGTAGGATAAAAAGCATTGAGGACCGTTTCAAAATCACGGATGAGTCGCAGTGCTTTCTTATTGCTCCATGGTGTTTCCGGCTGCCTGCGCAGGTCGAAATCGCGCCATGGCGGGAGCAGCCAGTCTTCCAGCCGGTCAGGATAGCGCAGGCCTGAGTTTCTGACGCAGCCTTGCAGCTGATTGTCGTCGCCGGGCAAGGGACTGTAAACATAGAGTATGATCTCCGCATCGGGATTGATCTTTTTCAGTTGCCTGATAAAGCGGATCTCTTTTCTGGTCCGCCGCAGCATTGTTCTTTCGTCAGGCGCCGGAAATCCCAGCACAAAAGAGAATTCGGGAATGATGCCGAAGCGGCGCAGTCGTGAAGCCAGGTCGAGGATCTGTTCTCCTGATTGCGAGCCCCCTTTGCCGGCCAGTTCCAGGATTTCTTCCTGACCTGACTCCGCACCCATGAAGATCATCTTACAGCCCGAGTGCCGCATGATTTCGAGGGTTTCGTCAGCATAATGCATCAGGGTGTCCACCCTGCCTTCTCCCCACCAGCAAATGCCTTTGTCTTTGATGCTTTCGGCGAACTTCTTCACCCTGTCTTCGGAGACAAAGAAGTTGTTATCGCTGAACTCCACCGCATCGCAGCCCCAGCGGGAGCGCACCTTCATGATTTCATTCACAATGGTATCTGCATCACAGGCGAACCATGCCCTGTGGAAGAGACCGGGCACCGCGCAGAAGGAACAGTCCGAAGGGCATCCGAAACTCGAGTGGAAGGTCATGATGTGCTCTCCCAGAAAACCTCTTTTCAGGTAAAGAGGCAAGGGGTACATGGCGTCGAGCGTTTCATAGGGAAGCTCGGGAAAGAGACCTGTGGCAAGAGGTTTCTCCGCGGGGCCTCTGTATATCCCATGGTCTGTTCTGAAGTACACATTGGGAATTCCCTGCAGTTCCTGACCTTCGTGAAGGGCATGCAGAATTCTCAGGATGCTGTCCCCGCCAGGACCGATGACCACGGCGTCGACGAAACCAGACTTCAATACGGTTTCTGTGTGAGCTGCCGGAAAGTATCCTCCCCAAACGATGCAGACCTGCGGGAAGGCCTTTTTCACCGCAGCCGAAAAAGGAATGGCCTCACGGATCTGTATCCCTGGCATCACGGTGCAGCCGAAGATGCTGAAGCGTCCGCTTTCAAGGTATTGAAAGATCTTTTCCAGGGGGTTTTTCTCCAGATTGCCGTCAACGATCACCCAGTCGAAAGCATGCTGCACCGAGGCTGCGAGGCTCAGGATGCTGTTGGGGATCCTGGCCCGGGATTCCGCAGCACGGGGGTTGAAAAGCAATATGCCCTTTTTCTCTTTCATTGCTGAACAGTGATTGCGGCTTGTTTTTCCTTTGTTTTGATGATCCATCTGAGGGTGATGACCATCAGCATGATGATCCATTGTCCTGCCGCGGCACTGATGAGCGCAGCAGTGATTCCGGCTCCCGGGATGATAAAAACGCCTAGTCCGAAACAAACGATCAAACCGCTGAGAGAGGCGATGGCTACCATGTACTCTTTGTGTTCTTTATACATGCGGTACATAGGGGTAACATAAACATACACGGGAAAAACAAGTATGATGGTGATGATCCATTGCCAGGTGCTAAGGGGAAAGTCATAAATAAAGTGCACGCAGGCTGCGCTCGCCAGGGATCCCGCGGGTACGATCCACAAGGCGTTTAATACCAGGCTGCGTTGTACTTTAACAAATACCGCATCGCCTGAACGGTAAAGGTTTTTCAGGAGGGGCATCAGAAGAGCGCCGGGCAGCACCATCAGAAGAAGCAGCATATTCATCAGTACCTGGTAAAGGGCTTTGTCGTCATCACTCAGATAATGAAACACCAGGAACTGGTCGCTGCGTGAAGCCAGGATGCCCAGTGCCCCGATCAGCACAAAGCTCCACGCCCGGCTGAGGTGAAACCAACCGGATCCGGGTCGGAAACGAAGGGTCAGGTATTTCCTGAACACCCAGGCCATGAAAAAGCCTCTGAGAAGGTCAGCAGCGAGCATCATCCACAGAATGTCTGCTGTGTTTGGTTCGCCGGGAAAAACAAGAACCAGGGTAAGGACAAGCATACTTCCGCCTGCTTCGATAAGAAGAGCCGTTCTGAATTTTTTAAAATAGGTCAGCAGTCCGTCAAATCCCAGGAGCCAGTAGCGTGCGAGCAGCCACAGGGCGCAGATGAGGAAAATCTGCCCGTTGTCCCCGGAGTGCCACAGGAGTATAAGCAGCCACAGGGGAAATAGCAGCAATCGGATGAGTATGGATGAAGTGAACAGGGGGGCGATGTTCGCCGGTGTTTCACTGAATGACCGCAGCAGGAAATCGCGGGAACCCCAGTTGGCGATGGCCGACAGGACATAAACCCAGAGGGTATGGGAGACTATACTTCCCCAGATGCCTGGACTGAAGCGGTGGATCACCAGCCACGAAAGCAGCATTCCTGTGACCGCCGGCAGGAGTGTTCTGGCTATGAAGCCTGCGCTCTGTCCCAGGCGGTGAAGCATCCGGTTTCTTCCTGTTATGCTCATTTGCTGGTAACCGCTTCGCTTAGTATTTGATTATTACCGGATAGTATTTGCGCGTTTCGTTTGCGGTCCGCATCGAGTCTGACGAGGATGGCCATACACACGAAAACGGGCATCGCCATTTTGTCAATATCAAGAAAAGCGTTAAAGACTCCGTGTATGATGAATGTGACCAGGGACAACAGGACCGCGAGGGCCATTCGACGGTCAGCCGGTTCTTTGGCCCGGTAAACGAGTTTCATTCCTGTATATACAGCAAACAGCACAATGGCAAGAAAGATCAGAAAGCCGGGGAGTCCTTCCTCCGAAAGGTAAGTCATGTATTCGGAATGTGCGTGACCCCGGTTCCCGGTAAAGGTGCTGATGCGTGTCATTTCCGCCCTGACCTGGTACTTTCCGTAATTGTACTGATAGGTTCCCGGACCGAAGCCGAATACCGGGCGGTCGTAAAACATCCTGACCGCACATTTCCAGCGGTTGATCCTCTCTTTGTTTGAAGCATCGGTCTGTATATTGGAAACGGATTGCAGGTGTTCTGAAATTTCTTTACTGTTGCTGCGGGCATCGTTGCGGATGGCATAATCCGAGATGCGGTCGAAATTCAGGAGAACAATGGCGCAGATGGTGAGTAATCCGATCAGCAGGACATAAAACCTCACCTTAAAGCGGATCAGCAGGGCCAGGGGTGCGAGAAGCATGACGCTCAGCCAGGCGGCACGGCTGTAAGAAAGAAACAGTGAGAGCAGGATGAATGCGGCCAGCACCCAAAGGAGGATTCTGTGCTTACGCTCAAATCCAAAAAGTTTGCGGTTGTATGCTGTAGCGATCAATACGGGTGTGAGCATGGCCAGGAAAGCCCCGTAAATGGTGTGGTCAGCAAAAAACGGCAGTGTCATCTGGTAAGAGCCATGTGCGCCAAAACCAATGGCTGCATGCTGTATCATGCTGCTGATCACCGGATAGACCATGCCCGCGGCGAGGATAATGAACACACCGGCCATCTCCTTACGGTTCCTGAGGAGTTCTGCGGCCAGAAAAAAGTAAACGGTAATATAGATGATCCTGATGAAGGTTCTTTTAAAGGAAAAATCAGGGATTGAGCTGAAAATGCTGCTGACGATCATCCATAGAATATCGGTAAGCAGCAGTATGGTCAACGGGTGAAACAGCAGCCTTCGTTCAATCCTGACGCCTTTAAGGTTCCTCAGCAGCAGGTACACTGCCAGGAGTGAGGCCATCAGTTCAGAAGGAAAGGAAATAACGCTTCCGCCGCCAATCTTCAGTTGGATGGACAGGGGAATGGTAAAGGCGATGAGAAAAAAGAACCAGCGTTTATTAAAGAAGAGGAGATACAGAATAAACAGACCGCCAAAGAACATGAAGAAACCGTAAAGTACCGCATCGCTGCGCAAAACAATACCCAGCAGAAGCACGATCACCGATATGGCGATCAGCAAAACAGGGAGTAAGTTTTTCACTTTCCCTGACTGCCGCATCAGGCCCTGGATTTTCTGATTTCCCTGATTCTGTCGTAAAGGTAGAGGATCACCCAACATGCGAGAAAGGAGCCAAAAGCCGCGATCAGGATATTCATGGTGAATGACGGGTACACCTTCTTATAGGAAACGGTAGCCCGGTCAATCACATACACCGAAGTAAGCGGGCGCTCATAAGCATGTTTGGCCTTGTAATATCGTTTGGTTACCTCGTTGAGCACCGCCTGCTCAAAGAGATAATCATTGATCATACTTTCGAGTTCAGTTGTATTGCGGTAATTGCGGTTACCTGTCACATTGATGTTCATCATTTGCGAGCTGACGATATTGAGCTGGGGATCCTGGGACTGATCGCGCAATTCAGAAATCCTGATGACCAGGCTGTCCACCTCCGCCGTTTTCTGTTCATACTCCTTTTTGAACGTGTGGTAGGCTATCCTGAAGTTCTCTTTCAGAACCCGGTCCCGCATGGGATTAATGGAATCGATAAGGGTGTTTACAATATCGGTTGAAAGTTCAGGTTTTTCGGTTCTGGCTGTAATGACCACCGACATGGAATTGGTCCTGGTAAAGGTCACATCCCTGAAGTACTTCTTCTGCAACTTGTCCTTCCAATCGGGCTCCAGTGTATCGAGTTCATAATAATCGATCAGCTTATACTTGCCGATCACAATGTTCTGCATCTCTTTCGACTGCAGGATCTGCATCAGGCGGTCCGCTTCAACATCGTAGCCCAGGATGGGATTGTCAAGGGTCGCTTCAACCGAGGCAGACTGCGGAGGAAACACCGAGCCGTATGAAACATACTCATTGGGGATGAAGAAGGTGATGAGTACCGAGAGTGCGACTGAGGCCAATACCGTGATGAGGAGAATTTTGTAATGCCTCAGAAAGAAATGGAACAAGGCAATGGTTTCCTGTGTTTCGCTTGACTTTTCATTCATGTTGTATAGTTTATATTATACTAATCATTTTATAATGATCAGCTTACTTTTACCGCTTTTGTATATTGCAATGCAAACGCATCCTTCCCGGGGTTTGAGAATAATGCGTCCGCAGAGGTCAGTATATTGTATGATTTCATCTTCGGTATCAGCGCTTGAATTTTCCGGAAGGGAAGTCTGTCCGCACCCGTCTGCAGGATCCTCAACAATAAAAGGGAAAGATCCCAGCATACCACTACCATAAGGGATCCAGCACTGGTAAACGCCCGCTGTGGTGACCGTGATATCGGGGGTTTGTGCCCCGTTTGACCAGATATAACGCGCATAGCCGGGGGGCATGCTCAGAATAAGCTCGTTGTTTTGCACGCTGCAGGTGATTTCCGGACGTGGAAACGACAATCCTGTGGCCATTCTCGCCCTATAGGAAATGACAGAATCTTCGAAGATCAATTGCATTTTCAGGTTCATGGCGCTATCGACCAGGCTCACGCTCGGATAGGGACGGTAAACGAGTCCGTAACCGATCAGGTGATCCTGATCAGGCAATTGCTGGTGACTTCCCATGGCGCCGGCAAAAAAGGGCGGGTTGGGTTGATAATCCCACACCACCATAGCGGCAGAACCGGCGCTGTCTTCTTCGATCAGCAGACTACGGGTCCTTTTCAGGCTGTCGGTATTGCCATTATCGAAGAGGCTCAGCCGTCCTTCGGGCGTCCGTCGTATATCATGCTGTCCGCTGAAACCATGATCATTCAGCAGGATAAGATCAGGATTTTTTCCACCCATGGACCAGATCACCGATCCGTTTTGACGGTCGATCTTGTAAATCGCGTTAAGGTGTCTGAAGGAGAGCAGGAAATTCCCATCGCTGTCTTCCTCCACGGCGTTGATGTGACAATAATCATAGCCGTTGGGGTTATAGCCGTACGCATCATAGGCCATGGCAGGATGAATATGGTCGGTGCTGATCCACTGAAACACCAGGTTATGAGAGGGATCGATTTCCTGAACCACAGATGCGATGACGGTGGTGTTGCTGCTTCCCTGTACGCCACCGAAGGTGTAAGCACTCAGGTCCATGACTGTATCATACTGACCGACTCTGACAAAATTCCCATTGGCCAGCATACCGAATTCATGGGAATCAATTCTGACGTCACCCTGGTATTGCAGAGAATCCACGAGCTCCATCTGATCATTCATCACCATACATCCGCCCGAGGTAAAGGTTTTCAAAGCCATGTATGTGAAGCGTCCGAAGCGTTCATCATATTTAAAATCCGTTACCGACCGGTAAGGTCTTGAGGAATACCACACCAGGTATCCGGCACTGTCAAGGATGATGGGTCTCGGCTGACGATAGGCCGGATTGGCCGGCAGCATGAACATCCTGGCCGGGCTAAGCAGGAGATAAGCATTAAGCGGACCGGAAGAAATCTGGTACTCATAGGAAAACAATCCCGGGGGGATGGGGCGGTTAATACTCTGGGCTTTCGGTAATAAGGGCAGGAGGATCAGGCATATCGGAAGAATGACCTTTGAAAGGGTCCGGATGAGACTTATGCGGATCATGCAGGGTTCATATTCCATGGCCGGAAGCAAAGATAAAACAATTCCTCAGCCACATATTGAACCCGCCCGCATTATCTGTTCTTCAGCAAGAGATAAAGTGATTTCTCCACCGGAATGATCAGGCAATCATGATTCACCCGCCAGCGGCTGATCGCACGCAGAGGAAGGAGGAAAACTGATCTCAGATGACCGTAGGCGGCTTTCAGATAGAAGTTCATGCGATTCACATAGCGCCTCTTTCTTTTGCTTACCCAGGGGCCTGAAGAAATGCTGAATCCGAATTTTCCCCACTCAAGCGTTGTGGAGGGCAAACGATAATCTGCAGGTAAGCAATCATTGTTCAATCGTGCATGCGGATATGGCTTGAAAAAGAACATGGGGGTTTCAAACAGCGGACTCATCCTTCTGAGTGTTACAGCCAATTTTATCCCGGCCCTGAATTCATCCTCACTTTCGTCGGGGAACCCCACAATAAAGGGGAAGTTTGCAGCAATTCCGAGGCTTTTACACATTTCAGCACAATGCAATACCTGGAGGATACTGATATCTTTCTGCAGGCTGTCCAGTCGTGGCTGCCATGCGGATTCCACCCCGATCAGCAGGCGCCTGAGGCCCGACTGCCGGCAAAGGGTCCATTGCTCATCACTCATCCGGCTGCCCTGGTCGGCCCGCATCGTGGCTGCCCAGGAAAACTTCATCCTGCTTCCGGTGATTTTCTCTGCCAGTTCGCTGACTCTGCGGGAAGAGGAAAAAAAAGATTCGTCCTGAAAGTTTACATCCTCAAAAGCATACTTCTCATAATAATATGAAAGATCTTCAAAAATTCTCTGTGGGGTAAGTGCTGCATATTGCCTGCCGTTAAGCACGGGTTCTGCGCAAAAGGTACAACGGTTCGGACATCCGGCGGATGCCATATAGTCGAGCTGACGCCGTCCCTTTCTTCTGAAATATTCCTCAACAGGGATCAGGGCATAATTTATCCGGCCTGCAACGCCCGGGGGAGAAACCGGAGCCGGCTTCCAGGTCAGGATGCCTGGGCCTTTCCGCATCGAAACACCTTCAATACCTTTAAGATCGGCGCCTGCAGCAAGCCTTTCCACGATCTTCCCGAAGCTGAGTTCTCCCGGTCCCTGAACCGTATAATCGATACAATCATGTTCCAAAAGGAGTTCCTTCGGAAACAACGAAGGGTGCCAGCCGCCCCAGATGACCGGCACTGCCGGCCTGATCTTTTTCACTTCTGCTGAGATCCTCAGCGCATCCAGAATGGGTGCGCCGGTAATAACACTGATCCCGACACATAATGCAGAGGACAGGTGGAACCTGATAAGGGCCAGGGGATCCCGTTGTATCCTTCCGTCGATCAGTATCACTTCAAAACGCTTCGGATCAGGCACTGATCCGAGCGCCAGAAGGGCCAGGGGCATATCAAAGTATTCGGCCCGGGGATTATAAAGGATGATCTTCGGCTTGTTATTCATGATCATAAGAACCACACGAAATTAACCAAAACCCCGCACTTATGCTGTTCGCATTTATTCTTTACTTTTGACATTCACTGATCGTCAGCAGAATGAAAGCCCTCCCGGGAAAATATGCATCCATACTCCTCTTATGCTGCCTTCCGCTGCTCATGCTGCCCCTGATCCGGCTTTTGGCCGGTTTTAACGGACTTTACGGACAGGACAGTCATGCCTTTTATCAGGCGGCCATGGAGTTGAATGAACTACTCAGGGGAGAAGCAACAGACATAAACTTTTTCTGGCCTTATGTTTACCCTTTATCTGCCGCCCCGTGGTTCAGCAGCCCCATCCCCGGTGATCTGGTGATGCAAATGACCTGCTGTTCAGCTCTGGCCGGCTGTCTTGTGTTCTCAGGGCTGATCCTGAGAAACCTCTTCCCTGAACAAGTTAAATGGTCGCTTGTTTACCTGATCATCATCATTTTTCTGTCGCCTTACTTTTTCCGGGGAGGATACCTGGTAATGAGCGATATGCCTGCTGCATTTTTTATCCTGGCTGCCCTGCATTTCATGATCCGGTCGCTGGATTCCGGGAAACGCCTGTTTCTTTTTACGGCCATGCTTTTCAGTCTGCTGGCATTCTTCACCCGCTATCAGACCGCCCTGCTGCTGGCCGTCCCGCTGTTCTATACCTGGATCCGCAGCCTGCGGCAGAAAGACTGGTGGCCCCCTGTTCTTGCCGCCATACTTGCTGTCGGCGGGTTCTTCCTATTTTGGTGGATGCAGGGATTCGGTTCCCGGGGATTCACCGCCCACCCCTACCTGACAGAGTGGAACCCTCTGAATTTCTTTCGCAACGAATTTCATAGTGCAGATGGTGCCCAGCATTACCGGCTGCCCAATCTGCTGTACGCCTTCAGCCTCTTGTATCATCCGGCCTGGCTGATGGCCGGAATTTTTATGCTCGTGTTTATCCGGAAAAATCAGTTTACGGGAAAGATCATCATTCTTCTGTTCATTCCTCTCCTGCTGTATATTCTGTTTCTTGCCGGGATTCCCTTTCAGAACCAGCGCTTTCTGCTGATCGCCTTACCTGTCTTCGGAATATGGATGTATCCGGCTTTTTACCGGCTGATGGAACAGATCCGCTTCCCGCGGCTGAGAACACTCCTTCTTGTGATACTGGCAGCCGGGCAATCGGGCATGATCATCTGGTCAGGAAAAGACTTTGTAAAGCTGAACCATAAAGAAAGGGAAATCGCAGCAACATTGAAACAGATTTGCCCTGAAGAAAGCAGGCTTTACGTTTTTGATCTCGAACCCGCACTGAAGACCTATGGAATCAGAAACCCCATGCAGAACATCTGGACCCGGGAATATCCCGGCTTTGAGAAGGGAAGCATGGTGATTCTGAATACCCGAAAACTGGAACCTCAGTGGACGGGCAGGAATCCGGCCATCAACTGGGAAAAGATGAAGAAAGAAAACAATCCGCTACTGATCACTGATTTCGGCCATGGATGGGAATTATATGAGCTCCGATAAGCATGTCGTCATCGTCGCTCCGGGCTTCGCTGCGGATGAAGAGGATAACCGTTGCATCCCGGCGCTTCAGGATATGGTGCTGGGTCTGATGAAAGTGATCCCTCCTGAAAACATGCACATGATCGCCCTGCATTATCCGTTTCACAGTAATCCGTACACCTGGCACGGGATGACGGTTTACCCCTGCAAGGGCAAAAACAGCAGGGGTCTCAACAAGCTGCTGATGCGGACGAGGGCCCGCCGCTGTTTCAGGAGCATTCAACAGAAAACCCCCTCCGGGCTCATCCTTCACTCCTTCTGGCTTTCAGAAAGCTGCTATCTGGCGCAGAAATGGTCGGTCCGCTATGGGGTTCCTCATCTTTGCACCTTCATGGGACAGGAGGCCAACGGAAAGAACAGATACCTGGCTTTTCTGCGTAAACAGGATTTCTGCCTCACCGTTCCAAGCCTGTTTGCCGAAGCCCGTGTAAAAAGTGTGATGCCCGAAAAAGCGTGTACACTGATCCCCCTCCTGGTCAACATGCCTGAGCCCATCAAATCCGCCGGGTATGAGCGGGATATCGATCTGCTGGGTGTGGGGAATCTGATCAGACTGAAATCTTATCATGTTTTCCTTGAAACGGTCAGCATACTTGCAGAGAAAGGATTGCGGCCCGGATGCCTGATCATCGGCGAGGGACCGGAAGCTGAAGCCCTGAAGAGGATTTGTGATGAGCGCGGATTGTCGGAGCAGGTCTGTTTTGCCGGAGCCCTTTCACGCAGCGAGGTTTTCGCGTGGATGCAGAGAAGCAAAATACTGCTGCACCCTTCCCTGCATGAAACATTCGGGATGGTTTACCGCGAAGCCCTGCTGTCAGGGATGGCCATTGTGTCAAGGGCCAATGGCAGCTATGAGCCTGGCGGCCGCTGGATTGCCGCTAACGATGCTCATGAAATGGCCGAAGCCGTTGCCATTTTGCTGAAGCGCTATCCATGGACGGATACTGTGGATTTTCCCGGGCCGGAAGAAACGGTGAAAGAATATCTTGAGTGTTATGATGACCTCCTTTCAGCTAAAAGGTATCCGCATCCCCCCAGGTAATTTTCAGTTTCTCAGGATCGAATGCGGATCCCAGTGAACGAAAACCGACTACCCAGGTATCAATTGCCGGAAAGCGACTGGCAAAATATTGTTCTGTGGGTGATCCGGGACTGCTCTGAAAAACGATGCGGGGAGCTCCCGCGTCTTTTGCCAGTGAAATCAGCCTCGCTATGCAGGCGTCGAAGGCCTTTTGATCCGGGGCCACCATATCCCCTATACAGATCGCGTTCAATTGCCGGAACCAGACTGAACAGGATTCCAGAGAAATGAAGACACTTCCCCTGTTCTGCTTTTCTTTCAGTATAGAATCACTTCTGTCAATTAACACATATTCGTTGATGTTAAATGAATATGTTGGATCGGGATTTCTCCTCCAGGGCTCAAAAACACTTATTGGATTTTGTCCTCTCAGCTTCAGCCATTCTCTTCTGATCGCGGCCCTGTAGGGATGCATCAGGGGGATGATGTAAGCTTTCATTCTGTGCATGGCCTGCCACCGGCCCCGATCACCGTACAACATCCTGAGCTGATCCGACAGATTGCTCCAAACCGACAGGAAGCCAGCCGAGCTGAGTATGTCCATGTTTTTCTGATCAGCTTCCAGGTAAATACCCCGGCCTCTCCAGGCCGGCAGGGTGACCGCATCCAGCCCATAGGCCGACAACTCTCTTTTTTCGCCTGTGCATATTGCAGAAGGAATCACGCAATTGCATCCGATCAGTTGCTTCCCGTCGTACGCCAGGTGTCCGAACAATTCACCCTTACTGCCGAAAGGACGGTAGCGGTCGCGGAGGAACTGCATACTGACCCTCTTCCCGAAACCTTTACGATACAAAGGAATCAAGCGGTGAAGGTTCTGCTGCGACAATCTTTCAAAACGGATTCCCATAACTTCCTCTTTTTATACATGCCCAGAGCTCCGCAGGAGGAAGGTAAGGATGCATCATCATCCTCCCGAAAATCCTGAACTGATCTGAAAATGATGCTGCATCGGTCATGCCGGCCATCTGCAGTGTGTATCCGGCCTGTTCTGCCCATCCGAAACTCTGCTCTGTGACGCATTCATAGGGATGGGCCAGCGCATTAATCTCTTTCCCGCAGAGCTCAGAAAGCCTGATGCGGGCTGCTTTCATGTCATTCAGGGCTTCTTCCCGGCCGGCATCAGGATACGACAGATGCATACATCCGTGAGAGCCGATGGTGATCAGCGGGTGGGCAGACAATTCAGAGATCTCACGATCACTCAGCAGTTGCCAGTAATCTTCTTTTCCTGCGGGCAGTATCTTCAGGGCTTCCATCATCCCGTAAAGTCCGTGGAGTGCTTCTGTGTTGCAGCTTCGGATATATTGCTTGAAGCTCATTCCCCCTTCCTCTGTATGCTGACCCCTGAAATTCCTGCGAAAACTGTATTTCCCCGCCCTGATCACAGAGGGCAGTGAATCACATCCCAGATCATATAGATCGTTCAGCAGGATTTCCTTTCCCTGACTTCGCGGAACAGAAACAAAAAAACAGGCAGGTGCATTGTATTTCTCCAGCACAGGCAGGGCGCGGGTCAGATTGTTTCTGTAACCATCGTCAAACGTCAGGACCACATTCATGCGATCTGTTTTCAGTGGTCCTGCAAACAGTCCCTCCAGGGAAAGCAGGCGGGCATCGCGACGAATGAGGGCAAGCAGTTTGTCCAGCTTTTCATTACTGATGAAACGGGTATTATAATCCGTGCAGTTGCGCTCGTCCACCCCGTGAAAGGTGAGAATACGAAGCCCGGATTCCGGACCGTATTTCACGGAGCGCAGGACCGGGTACCTGAAAGCACAGCGCATCCGGGCTTTCCACTTCACAAGTTTCCTGAAGCTTACAGATTTCACCCGGCAATAATACAAAAAGATCAGGACGCATAACGGTCCGCTGAAAAGTCCTTAAAGCACTATCTTTACCGGGTGATAAAAGTACTGCTCACGCACGCATATTATATTGCAGAAGACCCGGCAGAACAAAGGCTGATGATGCCTTATCCTCCGCTGGGGCTGCTGGGGATTTCGACCTGGCTGGACAAGCAGGGACTTGAACACCTCTTTCTTGACAGTACTTTTTCCTCTCCAGAATCCCATTTTTCTGACATCGCAGAATATTGTCCCGGACTTCTGGGAATATACGTCACGCACATGACCCGGGCTGCTGCTGTCGGACTGATCCGGCGGATCCGTTCCGCTGCCGGACTGCGCGACATGAAGATCCTGCTTGGGGGACCGGATGTGCGCTATCACCAGGAGGAGTGGATCAAAGCAGGTGCTGATTTTCTTGTGGCTGGCGAAGGCGAGGCGGTTTGTGCTGAGCTGATCCGTACTCTCGACAGCGGGGCATCACCCCTTGAGGTGGCCGGCCTGATCATGGCCGGAGGGGACGGGCGACTGATCAGCACTGCTGAGCGAAAGAGGCTCGATCCTGACATCCTGCCCATCCCTGACCGGCGCAAGCTTGATGTGGTTCAATATCAGAAGGTCTGGAGGGAAAAACACGGCTTCACTTCTGCCAATCTATCGGGCATGCGGGGTTGTCCGTACACCTGCAAATGGTGCAGCAAGGCCATATACGGTGAAAAGGTCACGAGGCGCAGCCCGGCGCTTGTGGTGGAAGAAATGAAGCTCCTGCACGCCGGTTTCGGATTTGACCGGATATGGATCGTGGACGATGTTTTCACTATTAATAAACGCTGGCTGCAGGAATTCAGCGACATTCTTTCGGCGCAGAACCTTCAGATCCCGTTTGAGATCATTAGCAGGGCCGATTGCCTGGACGGAGAAAGTGTGGACTTGCTGAAGAAATCGGCTTGTTATCGTGTATGGGTGGGTGCGGAAAGCGGATCGGACCGGGTGCTGGAAAAGATGGACCGCCGGGTAAGCAGCCGCCAGGTTCAGGAGGCCATTGGCCTGCTTCATCAAGCGGGGATTGAAGCGGGGACATTCATCATGCTGGGCTACCCCGGCGAAAAAGCCCGGGATATCAGGGCCACCATTACGCACCTGAAAGCCTGTATCCCTTTGCAATTTACACTAACGCTGGCTTATCCCATCAAGGGGACAGCCTTGTATGAGGAGGTCAGGCATATCCTCCTTCCCGGTGATCCCTGGGGGCATAGTGATGACCGCAGGAATCGTTACCGCCGTGATTATCGTGATGGTTTCTATCGCATGGCCCTGAGCAGAATACACCACAGTATCGCTTTTCATCAGGGGAAAAGGCTGGGTTATCCTCCCCTGCGTCTTTTGTCATCACTCGTAAAATCCGGTGTGGCCCGGGTGCTGATGTGGGTGAATCGCTGAACAGAATTCAGGGTTGGAGGGTCTGTTTCAGGAAGCGGGCCAGAACGCTGTCGCCTTCCGGACTGAGATGAAAATCATTTTCGAGGTAAACTTTGCACCCCATGCTGTCGGCCTTCCTGAAGGCGGGAAGGGGATCGATCCATAGAATGTTTCTGACTTTACAGGAATCCAGAAAGCAGCGGTACAGAGGTGTTTGCGACGGGTCGGGATGATCTTCCGGCCTCAGGCCGCCGAGCTGTTCCATACGGTCGGCATACTCCCGGCTGACCTGAGCGCAATGGGGGATCAACAGGATCCAGATCCTCGTATCTGCGTCTGTTTCACTTTGCAGCTCATCAAAATACGCCCACCACTCCTGAACCACGCTCGTCTGGTGTCCCTTCAGTTCAAGAATATCGTGGAGATATCCCGGATCAGCCCTGAACAATTCCTTTTGTCGTGGATTGTAGGTCAGGGCATTAAAGCCGCTGTCTGTTTTCGGATTGTGTGAGGGTTTGCTCCGGAACTGGCCCATTTTGTAATTCAGCCAGGCCAGGCTTCTGAATGACTCTGAGAGCCTCAGGTAAAGGACTTTCAGAGCCGGTATGCCCGCTCCGGTCAGTGGGTGCAGGTCGGTGAAATCGTTACCCGGGTAGACCTGGATCACGATATCTTCCGGACGGTATTTGCCGATTCTGTTTTTCGCGATCAGGGCGGCTTCACGGATACTGGTCCCGGGTATACCGGCATTGATGATCTCCTTTCCGGGCGAGTCCTTTCTCAGGAATGAAATATACTGACCTCCGGCCGTATATGAATCACCGAAGAAAACAATCCTGCTTCCGTCCCCGTGATTTATGTTTTCGTTGAGATAAAGGTCCTCCGCGGCATAAAAGTCAAACCAGTATTTGCGGTAGCTCAGCTCCAGCACGCACAACAACAGCAGGAGGACCGCAGAAAGGTACAGAAGAAATAAGAAAATGCGTTTGAGTTTCCTTTTCAAGTAATGCAGAAATAATGGACCCGGTTGTTGCAAAAATAGTCTATCTGAAATTTGTACAGGTCATCCTTCATGATGAATCAAAGAACAGACTGTCCCCGGTGCTTCCAGACTGATACGCATCTCTCCGTCGGCGCGCATCTCCACCTTGCGCAAATTCCCTATCTTCGCGCTCTTAAATCCACACAACATGCTACGTACACATAACTGCGGAGAACTGACACTGAAGGAAAACGGCCGGGAGGTGACCCTTTGCGGCTGGTTGCAGCGTTCGCGCGACCTGGGGGGGATGACTTTTATCGACCTGCGCGACCGATACGGCATTACACAGCTGGTCTTCAACATGGAGACTGATGCCGCTTTATGTGAAGAGGCCCGTAAACTCGGGCGGGAATACGTGCTGCAGGTCACAGGAGAAGTGGCCGAACGCAGCAATAAAAATCTGAAAATGCCCACGGGAGAGATTGAGATCCTGGTGAAGGAATTCCGTATTCTGAATACTTCCAAGCTTCCGCCTTTCACCATAGAGGACAATACCGACGGCGGGGATGAGCAGAGGATGAAGTACCGCTACCTTGATCTCAGGAGGAGCATCATTAAGAAGAACATGGAACTGCGCCACCGCATGGCGATGGAAACACGAAATTACCTGAGCGGCGTGGGTTTCCTGGAGGTGGAAACGCCCTATATGATCAAATCCACCCCTGAAGGTGCACGCGATTTTGTGGTACCTTCCCGCATGAATCCGGGCGAATTTTACGCGCTTCCGCAATCGCCGCAAACTTTTAAGCAATTGCTGATGGTGGCCGGTTTTGACCGCTATTTTCAGATCGTCCGCTGTTTCCGCGACGAGGATCTGCGGGCCGATCGTCAGCCGGAGTTCACGCAGATCGACTGCGAAATGTCGTTCGTAGAGCAGGAAGATATTCTGCAGACTTTTGAAGGCCTCGCCCGTCATCTCTTCGCAAAAGTAAAAGGGATGGAAATGGCGGCTTTTCCGCGGATGAGTTATGCGGATGCCATGTCTCAATATGGTTCTGACAAGCCGGATATCCGTTTCGGAATGAAGTTTTTCGATCTCACAGAAAAGGTTCAGGGAAAAGGGTTCAAAGTATTTGATGATGCTGAAAAGATCCTCGGGATCTGCGCTCCCGGCTGTGCGGAATACAGCCGCAAGCAAACCGATGAGCTGACCGAATGGGTGAAACGACCCCAGGTGGGTGCCGGCGGGCTGATCTGGGTGAAGATTGGGGCTGATGGCAGTTTGAAGTCGTCCGTTGATAAATTCTTTGATGAAGAAGCCTTGAAAGGCTGGGCACAGCAGGCCGGTGCAAAGGAGGGAGATCTTCTCCTGATCCTTGCGGGGAAGACCGAAAAAACGCAGAAAGCGCTCGGGGACCTGCGTCTGGAGATGGGCAACCGGTTGAACCTGCGACCGGCCGATCATTACCAGGCTTTATGGGTGGTGGATTTCCCACTGCTGGAATGGGATGAGGAAACGCAGCGTTTTTACGCCAAGCACCATCCTTTCACATCGCCCAAACCAGAAGATATTGCCCTGCTCGACACAGAACCCGGTGCCGTGAGGGCCAATGCCTACGACCTGGTGATCAACGGCGTTGAGATCGGGGGCGGATCGGTCCGTATCTTCAACCGCGACCTGCAGAAACGCATGTTTCAGGTTCTTGGTTTTACGGAAGAAGAAGCCCAGAAACAATTCGGCTTCCTGATGAACGCCTTCGAATTCGGTGCGCCTCCGCACGGAGGCATTGCCTTTGGCCTCGACCGCTGGTGTGCAGTCTTCGGCGGGAGCGATTCCATTCGTGATTATATCGCCTTCCCGAAGAACAATTCAGGAAGGGACATGATGATCGATGCCCCATCGGAAATCAGTCAGGCACAGCTCGACGAACTGCAGCTCTCCCTGCGCCAAACAGAGGCCGGAAGCTGATCAGTTCAGATCTGAAATGTAACCGTATTCCCTCGCGAAGGTTTCCTGGGTAGCTTTGATCTTTTCCAGAGCCTCATCCATTTTCCTGACCGCTTCTTCCTGCAGTTTTGCCCATTCTTCTTTCTTTTCAAGGGTATACGCTTCTTCCGGAAGTTTGTAGATGTCTATCATCTGCCGGAACTCATTGTCGAGAACTGATTTATAGGTGCCCATCAGTTCAACACCGGCATCGCGGAAATAGGTCTTACCATCGAAGTCCGCCATTTCCCTTATGTGGGCAGCGGCATCTTCCACAGCTTTCTGAGTCTCAGAATAGGCGGCATCGAGTGCCACCATATCCTCGAAATTCTTGAAAGCTGCAAACAATGCATCGAATTTCTCCATCACCCTGACCTGTTCGCTGGTGATGGCATCGTTATATGTGCGCGCTTGTTCTTTACTGGGGCCACAGGCAGTGATCAGCGTGAAAACCGCCAGTATCAGGGTAAACGAAAGTGTATTTCTCATGATTTCTGAATTGATTCTTATTCCTGTGATGGTATGATGGTGAAATTATATTCAAGGGCGAATTCCTTACAGGCCCGGGTGAAATTGTCGATCTCCGTCTGCAGGCAGGTGTCGATATGGAGCGTGAGATCGAAGAAGCGTTCATCATTCTCCGTGGTGTAGAGTGAAGGCGGTATCTTTACAATATCGATCACTTCTTTATATTCCTTCTCTGATAATTTCAAATAGGTTTCATGCAATGCCATTGAGGCATCCAGAAGTTTGTGGTTAGTGTGGAAAGGTCCTGTTTCTTTTGTTTTGCTGATACTTTCCTTCACCTGCAGACAGAAATCGGCATAAGCTACGTCGAGGTCTGCAGGATTCTCCTGCTGGACTTCACCGGTGCTCATATTGGCTCCCACGGAATCTTTCAGTGCTTTTTTCATTTCCCGGTTGATCAGCAGGTTCAGCATATCTTCCTTTTCAAGCACAGCCTGATGCTGATCAAGGATGCTTTCGTAATAGGCGCGGGCTTTGTCGGGTGAGGGTTTACAGGCCGCCAGCACAAGCAGCAGCATGAGGGGCAATAAAAAGATCTGTTTATTCTTTTTCAGGAATTTCATAGGGGATCAATATGGCGATAAAATTACAGAATTTTCCCTTTCTCTTCATGCGGGTATAGCGGCATTTTCCTCTCAGAATGACTACTTTTGCGTTCACTGCCTTTATGAAGTCCATTATTCATCAGGAACGTATGGAGGTCATGGCCCCGGTCGGGAGCCATGAGTCGCTGTCTGCGGCCCTTCAGGCCGGGGCTGATTCTGTCTATTTCGGGGCGGGTAAGTTAAATATGCGTGCCCGTTCGGCGAACAATTTCAGGGCGGATGAGCTCGGCGAAATTGCAGGGATCTGCAGCGACAGGGGTGTAAAAACATATCTCACGCTGAATACGGTGATCTATGACCAAGAAGCGGAAGAGATGAAGCACATGGTGGATGCTGCCTGCAAAGCGGGGATCACGGCGATTATCGCTTCTGATATGGCTGTGCTGGCATACGCCCGTGAAGCCGGAATTGAGATCCATATTTCCACCCAGTGCAATATCACCAATACAGAGGCTGTAAAGTTCTTTGCTGCTTATGCTGATGTGATGGTTTGCGCCCGTGAGCTGGATCTGATGCAGGTGAGCGAAATCAACCGGGCCATCAGGGAGCAGGGCATCACCGGACCGTCAGGAAAGCCCGTACGCACCGAAGTTTTCGCTCACGGGGCGCTTTGCATGGCCGTTTCCGGAAAGTGCTATATGAGCCTCGACCTTTTCAACCAATCGGCCAACCGCGGGGCCTGTTATCAACCCTGCCGGCGTTCTTACCTGCTGACCGATGCGGATGAGGGTTATGAGATCCGCACTGATCACGAATACCTGATGTCGCCTAAAGATCTTTGCACGATAGGATTCCTGGACCGTATTGCAGGAGCCGGCGTTTCATTGCTTAAAATTGAAGGCCGGGGCCGGTCGGCCGATTATGTAAAAGCGACCACCGCCTGCTATCGCGAGGCTGCGGAATCGCTGATCGACGGGACTTACGGACCTGAGCGTGTCGACATCTGGATGGAGCGCCTGAAAAGAGTCTACAACCGGGGGTTCTGGGACGGCTATTACCTGGGGCGAAAGCTGGGTGAATGGTCAGGAAAGTACGGTTCACAGGCGAGCGTTCAGAAGCTTTACGTGGGCAAGGTCACCAATTATTTCTCGAAGCTGAAGGTGGCTGAGATCCGTCTGGAAACGCATGAGGTTCTGGAGGGTGACCGATTGTTGATCACAGGTCCTACCAGCGGGGTGGTGGAGCTGACTGCAGAAGGAATCAGGGTAGACCACAAGCCGGTGACAAAAAGCATCAAGGGCGAGGATTTCTCCGTCGCCCTTGAGGATATAGTCAGAAGAGGTGATAAGGTTTACAAGCTGGTCAGCCTGTAAACGATGGCATCCGCTTTACCATTTCAGGATACGGAATTCAACACGGCGGTTCAGCTGACGGCCTTCTTCTGTAGCATTGGTGGCCACCGGCTGTGTATAGCCCAATCCTTCATAGCGGAAGCGGTTGCGTTTGGCACCCCTTGAAACGAGGTAATCCACCACTGAGCGTGCACGTTTCTCCGACAGGAATTTGTTATAGGTTTCAGATCCCATGTTGTCCGTATGTCCGATCACTTTCACCTTCCAGTTGCTGTATTTGATAAACAGATCTGCGTGGCGGTTCATGATCTCAATGGCATCGGGACGGATATAGCTCTTATCAAAATCAAAGTAGATGTTTTCCAGTCTCACATTGATACCGTCGACGAGGTTGTCGGTGAAGTTGACCACATCAACAGTAGCTACTGTCTGCGTCAGACAGCCGGTGGACATGATGTCGAAGCGATAGGTGTTGGATGAAGGGAGCATCACGCTGAAAGCGCCGGTGCTGTCGGGAATGATCTTGGCGGCCAGCTTGCTGTTCCGGATGTCGATCACCTCAATAGGGAACTGCAGGGCTTTTCCGCTGGCTTCATCCACAATCAGTCCGGTAATGCTGGTAGCGGGAACTGCATCATCGGCTGATGGCTGATATCCGGGGTTGTAAGCCGTCCCCGTCTGCAAATGTTTCTTTTGCAGTGCGGGGTCACAATCCTTGGGTTTGATGGTCAGCTCATACTTTTTCATCGAAGGCAGACTGGCGGTAAACTGTCCCATTTCATCGGTCAGGCCTTTATAAATGGTTTTGTTTTCCGTGCGGTTGGTCAGATCCACCTGGCTGATCACTCCTTCGGCTGTGGCTTCGTCGATCACATAACCCCAGAGGAAAACCGGTTTGATGTTCGACAGGAGGTCATCAACATTCAGGTTGAATTTGGCGTGGTAGAGGTCCAGTCCGCCCATGCCGCCCTGACGGTCGGAAGAATAATATCCGTCGCCGCTGGAGCCCAGCACGAGGTAGAGGTCGTCGCCGGCTGAATTCAGCGGGAATCCCAGGTTTACCGGGGTGGTCCAGTCGCCGTTTTTCCGCAGCTTGCTCACGAAGATATCATACCCGCCGATGGTGTTGTGACCCCTTGAACTGAAATAAAGTGTAGAGTCATCATAAAGGAAAGGGGCATCTTCGTTAAAGGGCGAATTGACGACACCGCCCAGGTTTTTGGGATCTGACCAGCTTCCGTTCTCATTCAGCTTGCAGGTATAGATGTCAGACCCTCCGAAACCACCCTTCATATCGCTGACGAAATAAATGGTTTTACGGTCTTTAGAATATGTGGCTGAAGGTTGATAGTACCGGCGGTTGTTGATGTTGCTGCTGAGGCGCTCGGGCTTTGTCCACACGCCGTCAACTTTGCGGCTTTCGCAGATAACATCCTGTCCGCCCATATTCTTGTATAGGGTGATGATCTTGCCATCGGCTGACAGGTCTACCGATGCGTCGTTGGTTTTCCCGTTGAGGGGTTTACCGGGATTCTCGGGAGCAGTCCAGTTTCCGTTCTGATCACGGTATGTGAAATAAATATCTTCAAAATAAAGATAGTCATAACTGTTGATTTTCCCTCCGGTGGAGCCGCTTCTGCGTGAAGTGAAGGCCAGGATACTTTCATCCCCGTTCACAACAGAAGAGTAATCATCATACATGGAATTCACCTTTTCTGAAAGGTTGTTGATGCTCATAATACTGGGATTCTGTGTCTGGGCTTTCCCGGCTTCACATTCGGTGATCCACTTGTTGATCTGCGAACCTTCTTTCTCCAGCTCGGTGGGCGAAAGGGTTTTCTTATAAGCATAGTAGTAATTCAGGGCACGGTCGAACTTCAGGTTGTACTGACAAGCCCTGGCCAGATACAGGTAGAGCTGGTTGCTGACCGTAGAATCGAGGCGGTATGCGTTTTCCAGGAAGGGCAGCGAAAGGTTTTTGTAATAGGAGTTCACATAGCAGATGCCGATTTTCAGGTTGAGGGCGGCATTGTTGCTGTTGAAAGAATTTGCCATCAGGTAATAATCCAGTGCCTGTGCAAAGCCCCCTTTAACGTTGGAGCCCAAAAGTTCATCACCTTTGTCGATATTCTTCAGGGCCAGTTTCAGTTCCTTTTTGTTATTGGGAAAATTCTCTTTGGTGAATTCGATATTCTGTGCATTGAGCTGCAGGCACAGAAAAGTAAAAAAGAGCAGGAGGCTGATTGATGTTTTCATTGCTGTGGTTTTCATGTAGGGGATTGATTGATCCTTAAATGAGTATCCCCGGCCGTTGTGGCCGGGGAATAATATTGCTTATATTTTCTGTTGACTTTTTATTTTCCGGTTACTTTAAATTCGGTTCTGCGGTTCATCTGACGGCCTTCTTCGGTATCGTTGGTGGCAATGGGTTTGTCGAAGCCATAGCCTTTATAGGTAAGGCGGTCGGATTTGATTCCCTGTCCAAGAAGATAATCCACCACGGCTTTGGCGCGGGCTTCGGAAAGGCGCTGGTTGTAATCCCTTGAGCCGATATTATCAGTATGTCCTGAAATTTCAATCTTAAGCGTGGGCACATCATTGAGCAGCTTCAACAGGCGACCCAGCTCAGCATATGAATCAGGGCGCAGGGTAGACTTGTTGAAGTCGAAAAAGATATTATTCAACACGATAACACTCCCCACCTCCACTTTCTTGAGTTCGATATTCTTCTCCACTTCTCGGTAAGAAGTGGTTGGCGGAATATTAAAATTCTCTGAATGGAAGAGGTAACCTTCGGCTTTCACAGCCATTCCGTAGTTCTTCCCTGAAGGCAGGGTGATCAGGTACTTTCCGGTCTTGCTGTTTGACTCAAAGCTTGCAATGATTTCATTCTTTTCGTTGTCGGTAATCTCGATCACGGCACCCAGGGGGGCTTTGGTGACCTCATCTGAGATGACACCCTTGAGCAGGGTCAGCTGGTTGTCTTTGATTTCAACCGGAGTTTCAATAACCGTTTCGCTGACCGGAGCTGTCAGACTGGCCAGGAGGTTGTCTTCCGTATTGTTGATGAGCGGTTTCTCGGCACCGAGGAAGGTGATGATGTAAATGTCCTGTCCGCCCAGTCCGTCGGGCTTCACAGAAGAATAATATCCGTGAATACCGGATGCTGAGATGGAAAAGAACACATCGTCGTCTGCTGAATTGATGGGGTAACCGATATTCTCAGGTGTGCTCCACAGGCCATTCTCGTAGGTTGATTTAAAGATATCATAACCACCCATGGTTTTATGTCCCTTGGAACTGAAATAAAGGGTTTTACCGTTGGGGTGCATAAAAATCCCCTCTTCGTCTTCCTTGGAGTTGATGGTGGCGCCGAGATTGACGGGGTCGCCCCATTCGCCCTTTTTGTTCTTTTTCGACATCCAGATATCGCCGCCGCCGTAGCCACCTTCACGGTCAGAAACGAAGTAAAGCGTACGCCCGTCGGGGGAGAAAGTAGCTGAAGACTCGTGCATCTTGGTGTTGATGGACTTGGGGAGCTTGCTGGGTTTGGTCCACTCATCCCCCTTCAGTTTGCACTCGTAAATGTCGCCACCGTTTGATCCCTTGTAACAGAGCAGGGTCTGGCCATCGGGGGAAAGACCCACCGTGGCATCATGCTTTTTCCCGTTCAGCGGTTTCACCGGGTTCTGGGGTGATGTCCAGTCCCCGCCGGCTTTCTCGGCAAAATAAACATCTTCATAGAAATTCAGGTCGTTGGGATCGCGCTTACCCCCTGTCGTATTATTACGGCGTGAGGTGAAGAAGATGGTTGATTCATCCGCTGTGATCAGCGGAGCGTATTCCGGATAAATGGAGTTGACGGTCGTTCCCAGGTTGTCGATGAAGACACGGGCTGGTTTTTGAATCAGCTCTTTCCCGTTGTTGCACTCCTGAATACTTCTGTCGATTTTGGCGCCCAGATAAGTGATGTCTTCCGGAGAAAGCTTTCCCTTATACTCCTGGTAGTACTGTATGGCTTTGTCGAAATCAAGATTGAGATGGTAAGCCTGTGCCAGCAGATACTTCAGATCCGGGGCCACCTGTGCATCAAGCGCAAGGGCCTTTTCAAGATAACCAATGGCTTTGGTTTTCTGAATGCTTGAGATATAACACTTCCCGATCTTATAGTTCAGATCTGCATTGTTGGGGTTGAAGTCCTGTGCTTTGAGGAAATAATCCAGGGCCGTCATGTACATGCCGCGACCCATATCGTAATACTTATTCCCCTGTGCCAGGTTGGCTTTTGCTTCTTTGAACTGTTGGGGCTTATCGGGGAAATTGCTCTTATAGAACTCGATGTTCTGCGCCGTGATGCTGAAAGGAACGATCAGAAAGAAGGCGAGGATTATCAGTATGCTCTTTTTCATGCTGCGAAAGATTATGATGATGGAATAATTTATTTGCACTGTAATTTCACGTAGTTCTCACCGGAGCTGATTCCGAGTGATGCCGCCTTTTTCCAGTCGTCGCAAGCTTCTGACTGTTTACGCATCATTTCATAGGCGATTCCTCTGTTCAGGTAAGCATAACCGTATTGCGGGTTGATCTGAATGGCCTTTTCGTAATCGATGACCGCTCCTTCATAATCCTTCAGTTTGTATTTGGCATTGCCGCGGTTGTTGTATGCAAAGGCGTAGTCCTGGTTCAGTTTGAGCGCTTCGTTGTAATCTTCAATGGCCTTCTGGTACTCGCCAATTTCATAGAATACCGTTCCGCGGTTGTTGATCGCGATGTAATAATCCGGCTTGATGCGGATGGCTGCCGTATAATCCTCAATAGCGCCCTGGTAATCCTTGAGCTTTTTCTTCACACTGCCCAGATTGTTGAAGGCAAATGCCATCGAGGGATTGTAACGCACTGCCATTTTGTAATCTTCCCGGGCATCCTCGAACTTGTCCAGCTTAACCTTGGCGCTGCCCCTGTCATTGTAGGCATATGCATAATCAGGCTTGATCTGTATGGCCAGGGTAAAATCACCTATGGCCAGATCATACTTACCCTGTTCAAACTGGATGCCCCCGCGGTAATAATAAGCCTGGGCGTGGTTAGGATCCAGCTCTATGGCTTTGGTGTAATCCTCCAGGGCACCGTCTTTATTCGACAATTCATATTTGGCCTTGGCCCGGTAAAAGTAACTTTTCGCGGAAGGCCGGATGAGGATGGACTTGTCAAAATCGGCCACAGCACCGTTATAGTCCTTCAGTTCGATCTTGACCACGCCCCGGTTGTAAATAGCCTTTTCAAACGCTGGTTTCAGTTTGATCGCGTCGTCGAATTTTTTAAGGGCCAGGGGGAATTGGCCGGCATCAAAGAGCTTGATGCCTTCGTTGTAATAGCGTTCGGCAGCCTGATCATCCCCGTCTTTGAACAGGGTGTCCACCGGATTATTCTGGGCCATGAGACCTGAAGCCGTAAGGGCCAATAAAAATACGAAGAGAAGTTTTTTCATATCTGGTTTGCTTTTTAATATGCGAGCGCGCAAAGTTAATAAAATTTTAATTTTCCCGCTGTATTTGCGATTTTTCACAAAATTTTGATGTATGCCGCAAAATCCACTATGTAGAACAGGCCTAATGATAAGCCGGCCAGACCATTAGTAAGTGCAAATACCTGGTTGATCTTTTCAAATTTCCGGCCCCTGATCTTCAGGTGCTGCATCACCAGCATGGTGATAAACAGTCCCGCCCCCAGCCAGAAGAAGAGTCCGCCCTGTCCCAAAAAACCGGCGACCAGCAGAAATCCCGTACTCATCAGGTGTGAAAGTGCCGACAACCAAAGGGCTCCCCTGATTCCGAAACGGGACGGCACGCTGTACAAACCCTCATTTTTGTCGACGCTGAGATCCTGTAAGGCATACAGGATATCAAACCCGGCCACCCAGAAAAACACCAGTCCCGCGTAAAGCAGCGGCAGAACCTCAAAGCGGCCGGTGACCGCGAGAAAGGCGCCCACGGGCGCCAGGGCCAGACCCAGACCAAGCACATAGTGCGCCCATACGGTAAATCGTTTGGTATAGCTGTAACCCAGCACAATCAGCAGGGCCAGGGGAGAAAGCATGAAGCAGAGGGAATTGATAAACCAGGTGCACGCAATGAAGAGAAGCGACATCAGTATTGTAAAAATCAGTGCTGAACGGGCTTTCAGCTTACCGGCCGGAATTTCCCGGCTTTGTGTTCTGGGATTTCTTCCGTCATAACGCCGGTCGGCCCATCGGTTGAAAGCCATGGCTGCACTACGGGCGAATACCATACAGAGCACGACCAGCAGCAGGAGCAGCCAGTCCGGTTCTCCGCCCTGCTGGCGGATTCCCAGCAAATAGCCGATCACGGCGAATGGCATGGCAAACACCGTGTGACTGAACTTTACCAGTGAAGCATATGTGCGGATGGTTTTCAGAAGCATCTGCAGCCCGGTCTGTGGACTGCAAATGTAATCAAAGACCCTTAGCCCTGTTCCTCTTCCTTCCGGTCCTCAGCAATTTTCTTCCTGCGGGGGATCAGGTCTGCAAGAAGATATCCCATCACGGCTCCCCAGATACTCATGAGCCAGGGATTGCTCTGGAGGGGACAGGCGCCCCCGGCACATCCGACAGTACGGTAGTATATATATCCTCCGGCCAGCCCCAGCAGGGTGCCGATGAGATGCTTCCATCCCAGTTGCTTCTTCAGGCGGTCGATGAGCCCCTGCTTTTTATTCTCCTGTGTCATGGTTTCAGTAGTTGTGTTTTTCAATCGCAGTCATCAGCGTTTCCTTGTCCGTAACACCCTGAAAAGTCTCCACGGGCTTGCCGTTCCTGAATATCATTACCGTGGGGAGGTAGCGGATGTAATACTTCCGGGCCGTGATAGCGTGCTTGTCCACATCCATCTTCGCTATCCTGGCTTTTTGTCCGATCTCCGAAGCGATCTGGTCAACGATTGGGGATTGTATCTTGCAGGGACCACACCATACAGCCCAGAAATCCACCAGAACGACCCCTTTTTTGATGAAGTCATCAAAACCCTCATCTGTAAGATGATATACATTATCGGTGATCTCCTGCTGCGCCATGAGGGGATACGTCCGCAGCATCGCTGTTGCTGCAAAGAGCAGAAACAGATACAGAAATACTTTCTTCATGTTTTATTATGTTATTTTAATATATATGCAGGTTTCGCCATAAGGTGCGCAAATAAAGGCGCCGGCGTTGTCAAAAACCGAGCCACTCTCCGATATGACGTTTTGTCAGTTAGTGAAACCGGATCAGGGATATTCCCGATCCGCCCCTTTCAGGTGCTTCGTCTTTGCACGACTGCACTTCAGGTATCCCTGCCAGATAGTCCCTGACAATGCTGCGGAGTATGCCGTTGCCTTTACCGTGAAGAACGGTCACTTCCCTGATGCCGAGCAAGAGGGCGTCGTCGATAAAGCTCCGGAGTAAGGGCAGCAATTCGTCTGCCCGCTTACCCCTGACGTCGATTTTGGGTTGAAAGGCCAGGCGTTTTTCGTTCATTTCATCGGCGTAGCCGGCGTAACGGTTTTTCTGACGATCTTTCTTTTCCCTGGGTTTTTCGCAGCCCTCCAAGTGTTCGAGGGGAATCCTGAGCCGGATGTTGTCGTGCACCACCATCGCAAATCCGCCCTGAATGGCGGCAATCTCCACAAAGGTTTCCTGTCCCCGGATACGGGCGTAACCCCCGGCTTCCAAAGGGGCTTTCACAAAGACAGATTTTTCGGGTTTGGTGCGTATCAGCGTTTTCTCTTTTGCTTCTTTCTCCTTCTCCTCTTTCAGCTTTTCCGTTCTTTCTTTTTTCAGGCTTTCCCTGAATTCTTCCAGGGACTCACGGGCATTCTTCGTGCTTTCCTTAGAAGCTTCGGCTTCCTTAATGGTCTTGATGGTCAGCTCGATCCTGCTGTTGGCTTCCCTGATGAGGTCCTCCGCTTTGGAGCGGGCATCTTCGAGGATCTGCTTTTTGCTGCTTTCCAGCTTCTCCAGCAGGAGATTATATTTTCTGATCAGATCGGCCAGGAGTTCATCGGCCACACTGAATTCCAGTCTTTCTTTTTCCAGTGCCCTCCGGTCGCTCTCGAGGGCAGCGAGCTGCTTCTCAAAATCGAGTCCCGCGCTACCCCCGATCTCCGCGGCCCTTCTGAGAATCTCCGCATCAAGTCCCGTTTTGGCAGCAATCTCGAAGGCAAAGGAACTGCCCGGCTGTCCGACCGAGAGTTCAAAAAGCGGTTTCAGCCCGCGGATATCGAACAGCATGGCCCCGTTAAAAATTCCCGGGATTCGGCCGGCCATCAGTTTCAGGTTCATATAGTGGGTGGTCACCACGCCCCAGGCTCCGGATTCCGCCATTTTCATCAGCACAGATTCCGCAATGGCGCCGCCCGGCTGTGGCTCGGTCCCGCTCCCGAATTCATCGATCAGGAACAACATGCCGGGAGCGGCCGTTTCGGTCAGCACACGGATGTTGCGAAGGTGGGAGGAGTAAGTTGAAAGGTCATTCTCTATCGACTGATCGTCGCCGATCTCCATGAAAAAGTTATTGAATACGCCGGTTTCCGAGTCTTCTCGCAGGGGAATCAGCAGACCGCATTGCAGCATATACTGCAGTAAACCTATGGTTTTCAGACAAACCGATTTCCCGCCGGCATTGGGCCCGGAAATGATGAGGATGCGGTTATCTTCGTCCAGGGCGACATCCAGTGGAACCACCTCGGAGCGCTTGTGTTTTCCCGAGAGGAACAACAGCGGGTTACGGGCCTTTCTGAAATCCAGTCCTGCCTGACTGCTGAAGCGCGGTAATGCGGCATCGGTATCCAGGGCAAGGATGGCTTTGGCCCTGAGAAAATCGAAGAGCCCCATCAGCTCATAGGCCCTGTTCAGCATCGGAATGTCGGGGCGAAGTTCATCGCTGAACGCAGTCAGAATGCGGATGATCTCCCTTTTTTCTGCCGATTCCAGTTCCCTGATTCCGTTGTTCAGGTCAAAGATTTCCTCCGGTTCAATATAAACGGTCTGACCCGTGGCCGATTCATCATGTACAAAGCCCCTGATCCTTCTTTTGTTTGAAGCGGGAAGGGGGATCACGCTCCTGCCGCTGCGTATGGTGATTTCGGATTCATCGCCGGCAATCCCGTCTTTTTTCAACTGCTGACAGATGAGCCGTATTCTTTTTTCCACCTGGCGCTTCTGCTGGATCTGCTTTTTTCGAAGCTCTTCCAGCAGCGGGGAAGCGTCATCACGGATCTCTGACTTGTCATTGATAATGCGCTCAATCGCCTGCAGTATGCCGGGATTGATGATGATCTCATCCGCCAGCAGTTTCAATCCGGGAAATGCGGCTTCCGCGCCTCCCCTGAAATAATCCCTGATGGCCATGAGCGTTCTCAGTGAAGCGCCCGTTTCGCCCATGGTTTCAGGCTCCATATAAGTCCCGGCCACACGCAGCCGGGCCAGTTCGCGGCGCATGTCGAAATAATCCTGCGAGGGAAATGAAATGCCCGACATCATAACGCGGCGGAATTCCTCGGCCAGGATCAGTTTTTCCCTGATCGCGCTGTATTCTGATGAACACTGCAGATGGTCGACATGCTCCCTCCCCGCATTGCTGATACAGCGGGCCGAAAGTTCCTGCCGGATCTTCAGAAAGCTTGTCCTGGCTTCAAAATCTGCGGGGTAAATCATTTGCTGATGCTTGAGTAAATTTCGTGATAGCTTGCTACCCCGCTCCGCAGGTCAAAATACCGCAATGCCAGATTTCTGATTTCCGCGGCATCGGGCATTTTGCGGGATTGCAGTTGCGCAATGGCCTGATCATAGGAAGCCTCATCGAAAGCTGGTACAATCACCCCGGCCCTGTTCTCTTCCAGTATGGGGGTGCAGTCGCCGATACCGTTGTTGCAGATGACGGGGATGCCCATGCTCAGGGCTTCACCCATTTTGGTGGGGGAGCTTGCCTTTTTTGAAAAGGTGGGACGAATAAAGAACAGGGTGTAGCTGCTCAGGGAGAGTAAGCAGGGAACCTCTTCCCTTTCTGCCGGGGTTATCCGTACCGAAGCCGGGGAGATTCCTTTGGCCACGACTCTGTCCAGCACAGTTTTCTGACTTTCTTTGGTGATGATGAGGAAAATGGCTTCCGGATCCGTTTTAAGAAAGCGATGAAAGAAGTCCAGCATTTCATCGGCCATATACCAGGTTCCGAACGAACCCAGGTAGGAAATCACGCGGGTGTTTTCGCGAATCTGCAGTTTATTGCGCCAGGGGGTCTGCTTCTCTTTATCCTGTATGGGGGAAAATAAATCCGTATCGGTACAGCAGGGAATCACGCGGATCTTTTGTTCGTTCACACCGCTGAGCGCCCGGCTGAGGATGACCTCTTTCCCTGCAGTTGTCAGGGAAACCACGGCGGCCGATTCGCTGAAGAAGGCTTTTTCCCTTCGTTTAAAAAAGCGGTACACGGCCTTAAAGACCGGGTTCGAAAGTTTCCACAGTCCGCCTTCCACGCGTTCGTCGGCCCAGAAACCCCGCATATCGAAGATAAAAGGGATGCCGGATTTTTTCTTCATCCTGAGGGCGATCAATGCAGAGATATAGCTTCTGGCATGAATGATCTCAAAGGAAGATTCGCACTGAAGTTGTTTTGCCATCTTCAGGCCGCTGCGGATATCTTTCAGGGTTGAAATCACGGGCGGGCGGGCATGGTAGCGCAGGGGCTGCCATCGTATGCCGACATCCCTGAGCTTCTGATGCATTCCCTGGCCGCTTTTCTGATACGCCTTCTCTTTTTCAAAGCTGAGGATACAGATCCCGTGGCCCAGGCCGGCCAGTCCGATCAGGTAGGGAATCACCTGCGAACTGCCCAGGGGGTCGGTCATGCCGTCGTATGAGATATACAGAACTTTCATCGGGAACCAAATCCGCCG
Source organism: uncultured Bacteroidota bacterium (assembly GCA_937934705.1). Taxonomy (GTDB): domain Bacteria; phylum Bacteroidota; class Bacteroidia; order Bacteroidales; family CAIWKO01; genus CALGYY01. Next base: position 364 of record CALGYY010000245.1, on the reverse strand, counting down.
CAAAGATAAGGAAATGGTGGCGGGATCAGTGAAATATAAGGAAGGAAGACTGTGTCGAAAGTCCAAAAGTCCAAAAGTCCGAAGGTCGAAGGTCAAAAGGTCGAAAGTCGAAACAGTCGCGGATTCCGAATATTCATCATGGCAATGTCCCTTCACGCGCCTCATGACAGGACGCAGGCACCGAATGATCCAACAGGCACCGACCCTGCATGCGCCATCATGACACGGCGCCAAAGCACCAAACTACCGGCACTGCCCTCTCCGCGCCGTCATTACAGGCGCGGATTCTGCCCTTTCATCATGGCAATGTCCCTTCACGCGCCTCATGACAGGGCGCAGCACTGCTCTGCATTACCTGCAATGT
>CALGYY010000244.1 GCA_937934705.1 uncultured Bacteroidota bacterium | reverse complement strand
CATCCTCAGGGTGCAGGATGAAAAGGTTGGTATTGATGCTGAAGGTAACCGTTTTGCCTTTGATCATTCCTTCGTTCATCATGCTCGTATCTTTACCGTGTCGCATGGTGAAAACAAGCGTCTGAGAGTGCTTTCTCTTGAAGTCGATTTCAAGATTATTGAAAGAAAGCTTAAAAAGTTCCGGTATACTGATCTCAGCTACTTCCTCTTTCATACCGATATTCAGGTCTTTACCTGCAGGATTTGCACCCAGGCACTGCGGCGAATGTTGAGGGGGAAGACGGGGCGGTAAAAACGATAGCCCGCAAGCTGATAATAGGGAATAAAAGCAGAATATGAGGTGAAGAAGCTGCTCTGCTGAGCGACCGGTTTCATTTTAATCTCTTTCTGAAATTCTGCTGAGTAGATTTCAAGCCTGAGATTGATAATCTCCTTATACTGCTGGAAGTACTCTTCCGGTATGCTCTGATTCAGCGTCAGTAATATGCCATTTATGCCGTTCTGAACAGTCTCTTTTACCACCGGACTCTGGTATTTAACATCACAGAATTCCCTGATCTTCAGTTCCTTATTGTTGAATGTCCGGGTGACCAGTATGTTGTTATCGCCACAGGTGAAGATGAAGTTTGGACATTCCTGACCCTGTAATTTCAGGTAAGGATAGAAGAAGGAGAAAGTCCCGGTAGGGTTATCGGCCCTGATCACAAAAGAAGAAGTACCCAGTGTATAGACTTCTTTGGGGATTTCAATCTCTCCGTAAGGATAAGTGAAAACAGGGGTTACCTTAATCGGAAAGTCATTGGAGGCCTGATCAACCGCGTAATGCAGTCTGATGTTGACCCCTGAGATCCCGTTCATTTTAAAGTTATCCTCGATCTCGATATCTTTCCGGATCAGAGCCGGCATCGATTGCTTTTTATAGGCGATCACGGCATTGACCACTTTTCCGAACTTCAGAGCATTCAGTTCAACCTGGTAGTTCGGACTTCCTGCCCCCTGGAACTTGTAAGTGCCGATGAAGTCATCCCTGCTGAAGTCATCGAAATCACTCACATACAGGCTGACAGGATCACCCGGGCAGGTGTAGAAAACCGCCCTGCCGTTTTTTCCCGTAAAAGCATCCTCATTCACACCGGAGTAATATATATCATCGAGGCCAACACGTATCGACCACTGGATATCCGGGTATCCCCGTCCGTTATCACTCCCCGCCTTGTAAAACAGGTTCCATATCGGAATGTTCCGTCCCGCGACATCCCAGTCTTCACTGTAAGGGATCTGAAGGTCGCTCACACTCATTCTGTTGATGCACAAACGGGGTTGCTGAACGCTGATCTCATCCCTGCCCAGGCTATCGATTTTCACAGTGCCGTCGGCATTGCATGCGCTGAAGAAAAGTTCCAGTTGATGCTTTCCTTCCGAAAGGGCCAGACGGTGATATGGCATAAAAAAGCTGAGATTATATACCTGGCCGGCTTTACCAAGCGTCAGCTCCTGGTAAATATCTGAAGTCCCTGTATAAATGTGATCCGCTTTGCTGTAAGGTGGGGCAAAAATAACGGAATTGCCCTGTTTCAGGGTGAAGAATACAAAATAGCGACTCCACATATAGGTGGTATCCGCCTGCAGAATCTGATCCTTTCCATAGGTCAGTGTGCAGGGAACCTTTACAGTGAACCCGCTGACCCCGTCCGATTTCTGGTTATTCAGCACGCTGATCTTTCCGAACCGGAATTCCTGTTCTTCGTAGCGGACTTTCTGTCCCCATGATGTATTGAAGGCAAACAATACAGCAGCGGCAAGGAGCAAGGGTCTGAGCATTGACATCGCTTTTCTCAAATTGATTTGTTATTCATGGATTTCAGCGCACTAAAGTAATATTTCCCTGCTTCCTGACCACGCTTCCATCGAATTTTTCAATTTTGAGATAGTAGGCGAAAACCCCCGGATCAACTGATTTTCCGCGGAATTCACCGTTCCAGCCATCTGCCTGATCATGCGATTCAAAGACTTTTTCACCCCAACGGTCGTAAATATATAGCTCCATCCATTTAAAACTTCCCCGCACGTAAAGGATGTCGTTCATCTGATCTCCGTTAGGAGAAAATATGTTGGGAATGTAAATGGCATCATTGTCATCAATGAAAATGAATACGGTATCACTGCTGCTGCAGCCATAAGCATTGGTGCCTGTAACGATGAACATGGTGGTTTCCTCCGGGCTGGCCAGCGGGGAAGCGCAATCGCTGCAGGTCAGCAGCCATGACGGACTCCAAATATAGCTGTCGGCTCCGCTGGCACCCAGTTGAACCGCGACACCCGCAGGGCTGGTCTGATCTTCTCCGGCATCCACATCAGGCAGGGGATGTACCTGCACGCTGACAGAGTCGATATCGATGCCGCAAGTGTTACTGACACTGACAAAGTATTGTGTTGTGCCTTGCGGACTGACCATGATCACAGCAGAGTTTTGTCCGGTACTCCAGAGATAGCTTCCTCCGCCAGTGGCGGTCAGTAAGACCATATCACCGGCGCATAAAGATGTGTCATTACCCGCATCGGCTATCGGTAAAGCAAGAACGGTAATGCTAACGGTGTCAGAATCTCCGCATGAGCCGTTAATGCTGTATACGATCTCATGCGTACCGCTGCCCGCTACAGCTGGGTTGAAGCTGCCGCTGTTGCTGTTGATCACCCCTGTTCCGCTCCAGTTTCCTCCTGTCTGCGCTGCCGTTAGGGTGATGATACTGTCAACCGCACAGAAAGGTCCTGCTGCCTGTATGCTGGCATCTGCCTGCTGAATCACAGTGATGATCACCGTATCCGTATCTCCGCAGTTCCCTCCTATGGTGTATGTGATCACATGATTTCCGGGACCAGCCACTGCCGGATCAAAAAGTCCGGTCAGACCGTTGGTAATGCCGGTGCCAGTCCAGGTACCTCCGCTTCCCGCTGCGCTTAAAGTTGCCTGGGCGTCGCCACTGCAAAAGGGTCCTGCGGCATTGATGCTTGCATCGGCTTGCAGAAATACGGTAATTGTCAGCGTATCGGCATCCCCGCAGGTGCCGCCGATGCTGTAAAAAATACTGTGGGTGCCGGCACCAGCCACTGCCGGATCGAAGGTTCCGTTAACACTGCTGGTAATCCCGCTACCGCTCCAGCTTCCTCCTGGATCTGCGGCAGTAAGGTTCACAGCAGGGTCTGAAGTGCAGAAGGGTCCTGCATTGCTGATGGTGGCATCTGCCTGAGTGTTCACGCTGATGGAAACCGTATCACTGTCGCCGCATGCACCGGGAATGCTGTAAACAATCCAGTGTGTGCCTGCTCCGGCTATTGCCGGATCGAACAGGCCACCCAGACTGTCAGTAATACCGATTCCTGACCATGTGCCTCCGGGCTGAACCGATGACAGGTTCACCGCTGCGTCAGAAGTGCAAAAATCCGGTGGCTGCAATATGCCGGCATCTGCCTGCTGGTTCACAATAATGTCAAGGGTGTCGGCATCCCCGCATAATCCCGGAATTATATAGATGACCTGATGGGTTCCGCTGCCGGCAATTGCCGGACTGAAAGTCCCCAGCAGGCTGTCGGTTACCCCCGTGCCGCTCCAGTATCCGCCCGGTTCCGCTGCAAGGAGTGAGACCGCCCCGTCAGCAGAACAGTAAGGTCCGGAAGGTGTGATGTCGGCATTGTGACCGGGTAAAACGGAGACCATCACCGTGTCAGTATCCCCGCATAATCCCGCAATAGAATAAACGATCGGGAAATTACCGCTACCGCTGATTGCAGGATCGAAGATTCCGGCAAGACTGTCGCTGACGCCCCAGCCGGACCATATGCCGCCCGGCTGTGCAGCGGTAAGGTTCTGAACACCTCCCCAAACGCAGAGATCGGGAACGCTGTCGATGTCTGCCTGCGCATCTGCAGATACACTAATATTAACCGTATCTGAATCACCGCATAAGCCGCCAATGGTGTAAACTATCGTATGCGAGCCTGCGCCTGCACTCAGAGGGTCAAAAGTGCCGTTGACAGCATTCGTGATCCCGTTACCGGTCCATATTCCTCCGCCTTCTGCAGCGCTGAGGTTGAATGCACTGCTGCTTACGCAAAGAGGCGATACGGGTGTAATAGCAGCGTCAGATTGGGGAACAACCGTCAGACTTACGGTATCAGCCCCGGTACACGCTCCGGAGAGGGTGTAAATCACCTGGTGGGTTCCGCTTCCGGCAAGTGCCGGATCAAAAATGCCGAGCAAACTGTCGCTGATCCCGCCACCACTCCATACTCCGCCGGAAATATCCGCCAGCAGAGTATCAGAATTTCCGCTGAT
>CALGYY010000243.1 GCA_937934705.1 uncultured Bacteroidota bacterium | reverse complement strand
ATGCAGATCGCATTGTGCTGGATCCCCAGCGTGCAGAGCAGCTTTCTGAACGCATTGATTTGATGAACAGATTAATGCAAAAGCATCAAATACACACACTTGCTGATCTCGTTCGTCTCAGGGACGAAATCGGGGAGAAGCTGGCGACCATGGACAGCATAGAAGAGGAGATCAGGAAGTGCAGGATAGCTGTTGATCAGGCCCTTGAGAAAGCCTGGAAGCTTGCAGATTCGCTTACAAAATCGCGGCAGGGTGTTTTACCGTCGGCTGAAAAGAAACTGAGGAATTTACTGAAGCAATTGGGAATGCCGGAAGCACAACTGAGTATTAGCCTGAATACGGCTGATGAGCTGACTGTCAATGGCAAAGACCGTGTTCAGTTTCTGTTCAGTGCCAATAAAGGAAGTGCTCCGGATGTGCTTTCCCGTGTGGCATCAGGCGGGGAGTTGTCGCGACTGATGCTGGCAGTAAAATCTCTTATTACAGAGGAAAACCTCCTGCCCACTATCATCTTCGACGAGATTGACAGTGGTGTATCCGGTGAGGTGGCCGCACGGGTTGGTGAGATACTGGCTGACATGAGCAGCAGGATGCAGGTGATTGCCATTACCCATCTGCCCCAGATTGCGGCGAGGGGAAGGAATCATTTATACGTTTACAAGCAGAGTGATCATGAGCGGACCTTCACTTACATCCGTGAGTTGGCCGGAGAAGAGCGTATCCGTGAAATTGCGGGAATGATCAGCGGCTCCAGTATCAGCGAGCATGCAATGGAGACCGCGAGAGAACTTTTGGAAAGATCCTGAGCAAATGATTGGAGCACACGGTATTTTAAAAGGTAAAAGAGGACTCATACTGGGCGTTTTTAATGAAACGTCCATCGCGTTTCATGTGGCTGAAAGGGCGTTAGCTGAAGGAGCAGAACTGATACTGTCGAATTCACCGCTTGCGATGCGTATGGGAGCGGTGAAGCCATTTGAAAACCATCGAAGTTTCAGCTATCTCATTTCATAAACTTCTGGGGGCAGCCTGGAAACAGGAGGCATTGTCGGCATCCGCATCTGTTGTGGCATTATCGTATATCGGTGCGCAGAGATTTGTTGACGGGTATGGTGATATGGCCGATGCCAAGGCCATGCTGGAATCCATCGCCCGTAATTTCGGTGCTTTATGGGCACACAAAAACTAAAGCAGGGTCAATATCGTGTCTCAGTCACCCGTTCCGACTCCGGCCACCGGTGTCGTGAAAGGTTTCGGTGACCTGATGGACAAGGCCGCTTGTCTCTCTCCGCTCGGCAATGCCGGAAAGGATGATCTGGCAGCTTTTATCTGCATGTTGTTTTCTGATTATGCCAGGATGGTCACCATGCAGACCCTTTATCATGATGGCGGATTCTCTGCTGTCGCCATTCCGTCAGCGGATGCTCAGGCTGAAAATCTTATGAACAATTGTTAATAAACTCTGTGAACAAATTGTTAAAAAGTTCCGGTGTTTCTACTTGACTTCCGCCATCACCTTCCCTTATATTTGTTTCATCAGGTGAGCGATAATTCGCTGGCTTGCAAAAGCAGGTTCTTTTAATGTTTAGTTCGGAATGTCGGGTGCATGAGTGGCAGGCTCCGGTGGGCTTTTCCGCAAGGAGAGGTTCGGAAGGGGCGCCGTAACAGGTGTGTCGCTGATCCCCGGGCAGGAAGGACGAAGCGTTGGGAGGTGCCGGTTCCGCAAGGGACAGGCGGGATAACCGTAATCTGACGCTTGCCGGGAGCTACGGCTGCCGGAGAAGTGAAAGGGGAACAGGCCGGACAGGTTTGTTCCCCTTTGGTTTTTAATGACTGACTGCAGGAATAAAGTCCTTCTGTTTTCTGAATCCGGGCATTCCCTTTCCTGAAAGGAAATCGTTGCTCCATTGGCTGGTCACCTCTGCCGGAATGGCCGAGAGCTTTTCGTTATAAAGCAATTGCAGGATATTCCGCTCTTTGCGGGTGAGTTTACCGTCGATCAGCATTCCGAAAATGATCAGACGGATCAGACCGTTGCGGTCGGTGGGCTCCAGGGCCTTTAATTGACTGAGATAATCCGAGGTTTTGTATACTTCTGAAGGCTTTTCCACTCTGAAATTATTAACAATGGCATCCGTCAGCAGGTAGAGATTGTAATTGTAATTTCTTTTAACCTGCGAGATAAAATTCAGGGTGTGAAAGAGATGCTTTTCAAAATCGGGGCGATCTCCGAATTCCTCCTTGAGTTTTGCATTAAGCCATGAAATCAGGTTTGGAGCCATTATTCGCAGTTTCGATTCACGGATCACCTGCACTGAGGCAATAATATTCCACGCCGGATAAACCAGCAGCCCGATCATGTCGATGTAAATCCTTAATACGGCCCGGCCCAGGATCCGGCCTACTACCAGTTTAATGAACAGGTTGCTGAGTGAAGCTTTAAAGCGAATAATCAGCATGTAGATAAACAAACCGAGTTTCGACATCCCGAAAAAAGGGTCGATACCATATTTTTTAATCGTCCTGTCTTTCTTTTCCAGTGCTACGATGACCAGGCTTTTCATGTGCTTGTCGAAATCAGGGGATTGCAGAACCGGAAATCCGTTTGCATTGGCTATTCGGGCAACTGCTCTGGCGTTGAAGTATACCAGCAGGTAGGCTTCAATCTGCGCGAGGATGATGGAATACAGCATAAACATCCATTCAAATTGCTGAATACCATCGATATATGGTATCTTAAAGAAGATGTAGAAGGTGAAAAAATCCGGAAAGAGGTATTTGGGGATGTAGAGAAACAGAACACCAAGCACGCCGAGTAAGCCAGCAATGGTGCAGGTTTTCAGCATCTGCTGCCGGATTACCCTGGCTTCCTTCTCGCTGATGATTTCCAGCTCATCATCCATGACTGCAGCATCCGCAACCAGTTTGCGGCTGTAGTAACGGATCAGCATCCGGTCGACAATACCGGGTTTCTTTTCTTTTTTACGGGCCAAGATTCTGCTTGTGTTTGAGCAGACTAAAAATACGCAAATTGCATGAGGGTTCAGAAAAAAAGGCTGCGGATTAAGGCAGCCTTTTTTCAACTGGTCATTTCACCAGCCTGAACATCTTCTTCCACCTGATCTTACCGTTGGCCAGGCTCTTGTTGGCATCCAGAGAAAGCCACACGAAGACCGCCTTTCCGACAATATGGTCTTCAGGGACAAATCCCCAGAAACGGCTGTCGGCCGAATTGTGGCGGTTGTCGCCCATCATCCAGTAATAATCCAGTTTAAAGGTATAGGTCTTCGCTTCTGCGCCGTTAATGAAGACTTTCCCGTCGCTGACCTTCAGGTCATTACCTTCATAATTGTAGATGATTCTGGAGTAGAGGCTGATATTGTTCACATTAATGGGTATGGTCAAACCCTTTTTCGGGATCAGAATGGGGCCGTAATTATCCTCGTTCCACTTATAATTGGTATCGAAGGGGAAGATGTAGGGAGCATAATTCTGTGCCGGGGCGATCCATTTCTGCACATTCTTAATATAGGTATAACCTTTAAGGGAAGCTGCCGCATCATCTGTCATGGTCATCAGGTACTGATCCGGTCCGATGGCTTGTACTTCTTCAGTGATGTCAAGTTTATCGAGTGTTTTCGGACTGATGGCAGCCCCGTCGGTAGTAACAATATAACGATACTGCTTAATGCCGACTGAAGGAAGCTCTTGTCCATTGATGTACACGATCTGGTCGCGGATTTCAAGGGAATCTCCGGGAAGTCCGATGCATCGCTTGATGTAGTTCTCCCTTTTGTCGACCGGGCGGGCGATAATATCTCCGTATTTTCTTTTATTGGTCCACACATCCTGACGCCCGTTTTCGCGGAGCAGAGCGTAATAGCTTCTGTTCTGGATTTTCAGGGCGACTGTATCTCCGTCGGGATAGTTGAAGACGACCACATCATTGTTTTTGATGGGGCCCAAACCGGGGAATCGGTAATAGGGAAGGTGGATCCATTCCAGATATGATTTTGTGTAATCGGTAAAAGGCAGGGTGTGGTGGGTAAACGGAAAGGAGAGGGGTGTGTTGGGGACTTTGGGTCCGTAAGCCACTTTGCTCACAAAAAGATAATCACCGATGAGCATGGATTTCTCCATAGATGAGGTTGGTATGGTGTACGCTTCAATAAAGAAGGTACGGATGATGGTCGCCGCAATCACGGCGAAAATAATCGCGTCAACCCATTCACGTATCGCTGATTTTTTGAAGGGTTTCCTTTTATCGGGATGGGTGTAGGGTGTTTTGTCAAAAAACGCCAGCCAGGGCAGGTAGAAAAAGGGAACCAGAACGCTCAGCGCCTGTGCCAGCAGCCCGTTTTTTTCAAAGCATTTGAGTAATTCAACGATCATCAGCAGGATGACGAATACATTAATATATGGCAGGAGCAGAAAAACATACCACCACCAGGGTTTTTTGATGATCTTCAGCCATATCCACAGATTATACATGGGGATAAGCGATTCCCAGCCTTTCCGTCCTGATTTAATGAAAATTTTAAAAAGAGCAGCCACTGTCATGAGAAAGAACAGTATGCTTAAGATGACATAGACCATTGATTGATGTTTTAGGTAAGTTCCGAAATGAAACGATGATTAATCCGAATAATTGTTAGCGCTGAAAAAAAGCAAGGCGCTTATTGGGTGACATAAAACTCTTTTGTGAACCAGATGCTTCTCATTTTCGACTGGTCTGCATTTTTGTCGTACGACAGGTCTTTGACTACAGCTCTCAGTGTATTTTTCCCTTTTTTGTACTTAAAACCGGTATAACGAACCGTGAAGTTCTTTCCGATCAGCGTGTCGCAGGTGGCACCGGCCGGAAGCTGGTAAACCTCATTGAAAGGGCCCACGATGAGGGCCATATATTCTTTATTGAAAGAAGCTTCCAGGGTTACGTTCAAATTATAGGTTTCTCCCATATGTATGGTATCCTTGTCAGCTTCCGCTGTAATGAAATTGCTTTCTGCGAAAACGGGCCGCATCGTTCCGTCGAGTTGAATCCACTGATTCATAATAGTCTTATCACTCACGGTCACATATTCCCGTTTCTCTTTTAGGTTTCCGTTCTTATCGAACAGCCAGAAGAAACCGCTTTGCACATCGTCGCGATAGGGTCCGTAACTTTTCAGGCTTCCATCAGGGTAAAAGAGGTATCCGCTGCCTTGCTTTTTTCCGTCGATAATGTAAGCTGTATTTTCAGGCTGTCCGGTTTTAAAGAAATTCATGAAAAAGCCTTCAGGTTTGCCGTCTCTGGTTTCCTGGATATATTCGATGTTTCCGTTATCAAAAAATTTGATGTGAAGCTCCTTGCCGCTTCCGGCCTGCTGGATGACATACTCTCCCTTATCGTTGACTTCGGGTCCGCAGGCGGTCAAGACGGCAAGAAGGAGTACTAATAATAATGTATAGGGATTTTTCATTGTGAAAATTTCGGCTAAGATACTAAAAGCGGGGCTATGTGTTTTCGGGTCAGTTCATAAAAAAACCGCCCCACGACCAATAGGGCGGTTTTAACCTATGACAAGTAATGATTAATAGAGACTTTTGTCTGTTTTCTTGAAGATGGGTGTCTGGTAGCGTACAGCGATTTCGAGACCACCCATGCTTTTGCTGGCAGCAGCAAGTTTCGATACGTTCACATCGTAGCTGACACCAAGGAGCCAGTTTTTGATTTCAAACTGTGCTTCTGCAATAATGGCGTCGCCGAAACGGTAGTGTGCACCAACGGAGAGGGCTGTCTCGCTGACGAAGTTGGTGTATTTTGAAGACTCCTGCAGGCGGAAGCGGAAGAGGGTACCGGCGAGGATCTCGCGGGCAGGACCCTGAACATACAACGAGCCTGAAGGTACGATGGCCATGGCAGTACCCGGAATACCAAAGTGGATATTGGTATGAACAGCGTACTTCATGAACATTTTCTTCTCGAACATATCGTAGAAATTCTTCTTGGGCTGGTTCAGGTGGAAGAGTGCAAAGCCCAGGTTACCTTTAATCTGGTCGTTTGACGACATATTGGTAGCTGCATTGCTGAACGTCCATAACAAACCGGCAGAAAAATCTCCGATTCCGAAACTGTTGAAATCCATCGTCTCTCCTGAGGGGAGCGTAGGATCAAAGCCATCTGTTGCATTGGGGTTGTATTGATTGTCCCACATCATGGCTCCTTCATTAATGCTGCGCTGGGAATAGCCCCCCTGGATACCTGCAGTCAGGAAGTGACTCTTGCTCAGTGCCAGGTGATAGGCAACACTCAGGTTAGCCTGCATGATCCCCATTTTCAGATCCCCGGCTCTGTCAGCAAAAAGTTGCAGACCGATACCAAGAAAACCTGCATTGGAACTCTTGAGAAGTCCTACATCATATGATAATGCGTAGGTAGTGTAGGGTTTTGCGATCGATCCCCACTGTGTACGGTAGTTGCCAATAATGCGGTGTTCAGCATTAAAAGCCCCGGTCATAGCGGGATTGATGATCATGGGGGCATTGTTGATCTGTGAAAAATGCACATCCTGTGCCTGGGCGCCTGTCCATATGAAGAGCCCGATGATGATGAGTAAAATGGTCCTTTTCATTCTTGTCATATTTGGTTGGTAAATATAATACTATTTTATAATCAGCGAACAAGTGTAATATTTCCTTTTTCAGAAATTGTATTACCGCTCTTCATTTCAGCTTCAACCGTGTAAACGAAAACTGCACTTTCCATCAGTTTGCCGCGGAAGGTTCCGTCCCAGCCGGTTGAGGGATCCTCAGTTTCGAACATTTTTTCGCCCCAGCGGTCATAAATGGTAAACTTGAGGGTTTTAATCCCGTTACCACGGACATAAAGAATGTCGTTCATCAGGTCTCCGTTGGGTGAGAATATATTCGGGATATAGAAACTTTCGGGAATACACTCGCTCGTTCCTGCCAGAATGTTAAACGTATTGGTTACCGAACAGTTGTTCGCATCATTTACAATCACGATATAGGTTCCGGGAGCCAGGTTGCTGATATCTTCGGTGGTTTGTGCATTGTCCCAGTTAAAGGTGTAGGGAGATGTACCTCCAGTGACTGTCAGGTCAATGCTTCCGTCGCCGTTGTCGATGCAGCTCTCGTCGGTGGTGAGACCGCTCAGCAGTGCGACCTCATGAATGGTGATGGTGATCTGGTCAGCATCGCCGCAGGTTCCGCTGATGGTGTAAGTGATCACATGGTCACCTGCACCGGCTGTGGCCGGGTTAAAGGTTCCTGCTGCTCCGCTGGTGATTCCTGTTCCGGTCCACGTTCCGCCGTTCTCTGCGGCAGTCAGGGTTATGGTCGGTATATTTTCACACAGGGCACTTACCGGATTGATCGTGGCGTTGGCCTGGCGTGTGGTCAGGATGTAGGGCTCGTAAGTAAAATTGTTCCATCCGGCACGGATCACAAAATTGGCGGCTACACTGGTTGTTCCTGTGGTTTGCCATTCTGTGGCCGTTGTGTTCCAGTTGCCGATACCTGTCCAGCTTCCGTCGCCCGCTTCAAAATTAATCGCGAGGTCGGCTGCGTCGCTCCCGGAAGTACGGTCAACCATATGATAAAAATAAGGATTGGCTTCGCAGATGGTGCTGTCGGAATCGCTGCGGTCGTAACCATCGGTCGTGGCGTCGTTGTTCACCATGCGTACAATAAAAGTATTGGCAGCGGCACTGGCCGGTGTTAGGTTCACCGGACGGTATCTTAAGGTGCCGATGGACGAACCGACCGGAAAAAGGTAGGCTGCAGCAGCAAGTGTGGCGCGCGAGAGATAACCGCCGGCCGAGCTGCTTACAAATCCTGAAGTGCGGGTGATGGCCGTTGTGGCTGAACTTTCCACGAACATTGTATTGGCTGCTGTGGCCAGTTCGCGGTCATTCAGTGCAAGGAGGTTGTTAACGTAGGCATCCAGTCCGAGGGTTTTTACGCCCGTTCCGGTTAACAACAGGTCATAGAAGTGGGTTTCAGCACTTCCGGTAATCTGCTGGTTGGCCCCGTTGAGTTCAACACTCCCGCTGCCGGCATTAAATGTATTGTTGTTGACCCAGTTGCCGGCCACATGGTAATCACCATTGCCACCGGCTGTGGCGTCGTTGGTGATGTTGCCGGTGATGGTCACATCTCCGAGATTGTCCAGCGTCCCGGCAGCACCGGCATTCCCCAGATCACCGTTCACCTGAACAATGGCATTGGTATTTACATAAACCTGAGCCCCGTTGTTATAAAACAACTGGGCGTGGACTGCCGTGGCGAACAGAAGGGCGCCGGCGGCAAGCAGTAGTTTCATTGTTTTCATAAGTTCTGTTTGGTTACTGTTTTTGTTTTTATTCCATGATATTCAAAGTACTCTGTTTAAACTGCCCCGGATTTGCTGAGCCGGAAAGCTCCGGTTTCGGCATATAGAGGAAGCCTTTGGTGGCCGGCTGTCCGTAAAGTTCGGGATGGATGAACTTTCCGGCATAACGCCCGGTCTTCAAAACTTCAGGTGCAGAATTCTCTGGATTGCTCCTGATGTAGGGGTCATTCCGTTTGGCGTACACCACCCAGCTCACTTCCAGACCGGCAGAACCTCCGGCAATCACAAAACGGTTGTTGCTGATTTTTTCTTTAATGTAGAGTCCGGGTGCCGCGCCTCCCACAGGAGTAAGCTGATAAGAAAAATCGGTATTGATCTCAGCAAAATAGGCCGGCAGGCTGACTACCGCTTCACCGGATCCATCGAGTGTGGCGTTTCCTCTGTAAAGGTTCAGGATCTCCGGCGACTCCAGGCAGAAATGCTTCAGCAGCTTGTTTTGCGGATCCAGCGGATGGTCGATCATAAATGATTTGGAACCGCCGGCGAAGAGATTACCTCCAACATCCAGGGCATTCACTACTCCGCAATCATCATAAGAATACAGCCCATAGCTGAGTGAGAGATTGGTACTCTGTCCGGCCACACCGGTAACACCCTGTCCGAATACACCGGCACCGGGGGTTGCGGCTCCCACATAATTCCATCCGGATGCGCCATAGCCGGCTGCATAGTTTGATTCTCCAACTGTTCCATTGTAGCCCATGCCGCGTACACCATGCCCTCCTGTTGTTCTCAGGTTATTCCCGAAGACCCCGGCTTCACCGGTGGCTGTTGACAGAACCTGACCAGAAACACCGTATGCTTTCGCTGAAGAATTCCCGATGATGGCTGAAGTTGGGGGAGGGGAACCTCCGACCGTGCCGTAATTGGATGCAGAAGTGGCCTGTATGGCAGCGTAGCCGCAGGTCGCAAACGATGATTCAGCGGAAATAGCCACGCCGCTTTGGGTATGGGTCGACTTGAGACCGATTGAATTAGCATTGGCGTTTGTAACATCAATATAATTGGTGGAATTGATAACCACGGTACGACCAGAGCCTGAACCGCTGCAGCCGTCATAGGCCTGTTGCAGACTCAGGCAACTGACACCAGTGCCCGTCGGACCGGTTGGTCCTGTGGGACCCTGAATGCCCGTACCTGTCGGCCCCGTAACCCCGGCAGCTCCTGTCGGTCCTGTGGGCCCCATCGGTCCAACACCTCCGCTGCTGAAGGTCTGCCATGAATTACCGTTCCAGTAGAAGAACAGGGTACTGTCGTTATCAAAAACCAACAGGCCTTTCTGCGTCATGCTCAGCGAAGGCGACATCGCATTGCGGGCAGCAGAACTCATCCTCGGGATGAGTATTCCCTGATCAGAAGATTGAAGGTCTAGAATTGCATTAACATCCGGTGTAGTGGTGCCTATCCCCACATTCTGAGCCTGTACTGCGGCTTGCAGACAGATCAGTGAACCCAGCACGATAAGGCGTAAATGTTTGAAAATCATATCTTTCTGTTAAAAATCCCTCTTTTTGATTTCAAAATGCCAACAAATATAAAAGAAAAGCGGACTCAATTAACACTTCGTTTAGATTTTTTTCTATTTTTTTTTAAGCAGTTTTTCACATGGCATATGATGGTACATTGCCGGATGAGCTGAACCAAAATACAGGAAGCGGAAATTCTGTGGCTTGCATTTTTTTTTACTTTTGTTCCTTTAAGCCTCATGCTGGATACCGTACTCACCGGTTTTATTACGATACGCTGGCTCGATATTGTCGATATCTTGCTGGTTGCCATTATTTTATATGAGGTTTACCGTTTGGTGAGGGGTACCGTGGCCATAAATATCTTTCTGGGTATTCTGGCTATCTATCTTTTCTGGAAAGTGGTGGATGCGCTCGAGATGGAGCTGCTCTCGGAAATTATCGGTCAGTTTGTGAGCGTGGGGGTGATCGCCCTGATAGTGGTCTTCCAGAAAGAAATCAGGCAATTCCTTCTTTTGCTGGGCACTCCCCGTTTTATACGTGAGCGTTCCCGCTGGTTCACCTTCCTCAAGATTCAGGTCAGGCCACAGATTCCTCTTACAGTTGCTCCCCTGGTCAAGGCTTGCGAACAAATGGCTTCCCAGCGTACAGGGGCACTGATCGTGATCTCCAGGCGCAGTGAATTGTGGGAGTATGTCAATACGGGTGAAACCATAGAAGCAAAAATTTCTGACACTCTGATCGAAAATATTTTTTACAAGAACAGCCCCTTGCACGACGGGGCCATCATTATTGCCCGCAACCGGATTCTGGCTGCCCGATGCATCCTCCCGCTGACGCGCAGTGAGAGCTTTCCGAATGAACTGGGACTGCGACACCGTGCTGCTGTTGGAATATCAGAGCAAACGGATGCCATTGCGATAGTGGTTTCGGAGCAAACCGGGCAGATTGCCTATTGCAAGGACGGAACCTTGTTTAAGAACATCCGGCCCGATGCATTACGCAATTTTCTGGAGGCAGAATTTAACTGATTTTCAATTTCTTGTTATTAACATCTAAACTGTTTTAGCGATGAAACATATGTTCCGGCTGATGATCACGCTGGCGCTATTCCTTGCGCTTATTTCCTGTAAGCGGGAAAAGCATTTCCTTACAGACGAAAACTACCGTGCACGGGTGGAAGAACGCTTCCTTCAGCAGAAGGAGCTTGCCAGGGGCAGGGATGCTGAGCTTTTCGGAGTTTTTGAGCAGGAACTGAGCCTGGAAGAGGAAGAAGCGCTCAAATTCCTTTTTGCCTATATGCCCCTCAGCGATCTGGCTGATTATGACGGTCATTTCTTCCTGAACAATGTGCGGAGCAGCTTTGCAGCAAGGGATAGCTTTGCCTGGGGTCGGGAAATTCCCGAGGAGATCTTTCGGCATTTTGTCCTGCCGGTTCGGGTGAATAATGAAAACCTCGACACGGCGCGCCTGGTCTTTTTTAGTGAATTGAAAGACCGGCTGAAGGGCTTGAGCATGAAGGATGCTGTGCTTGAGGTTAACCACTGGTGTCACGAAAAGGTCACTTACCGATCAACCGACACCCGAACGTCCTCCCCACTGATGACCGTAAAGACTTCCTTCGGAAGATGTGGCGAAGAATCAACTTTTACCGTCTCCGCCCTCAGGACCGTTGGTATTCCTGCCCGTCAGTGTTACACACCCCGCTGGGCCCATACGGATGACAATCATGCCTGGGTGGAAGTGTGGGTCGACGGAACCTGGCATTTTATCGGCGCCTGTGAACCGGAACACGACCTCGATCTTGCCTGGTTTACAGGTCCGGCCAGAAGAGCTATGCTGGTGGGGACAAATGTTTAT
>CALGYY010000242.1 GCA_937934705.1 uncultured Bacteroidota bacterium | reverse complement strand
TTCCGGTAAGGCTCTCGACAGCTTCGCCGAAATTGCGCCGGTGAAGAGTAGCTCCGCCTTTACCCGACGAACCAACCAATGCCAAAGCAAACCGGTCTTCAAAAGCAAGTGTGACAAGCGCTGCTTTGCCATAACGTGAGACACCCTCAATGCCAACATGTTTTGCATCGACAGCAGGATCGGTTTCAAGATAATCAAGACCGCGTGCTGCTCCCCACGCCCAGGCCCTGAGTGAACCCCAGTCATCTGGTTTACGGGGCTGACCCTTGTTTACAAGCCCGATAATACCATTAGTCAAACCGGCACCATTGTCTGCCTGAATAGAGGCGGGATCAATCATCACGTAACCCCAGCCTGCCATCAGAAGCTGCTGTGTTGAAGGAGGGTCAGCATTGGGCTGAGTACCCATTCCTCCGAAAGGAGAAGCTCCGGTGGCCCGCGTAATTGGATTATATGCAGGATATTTGTCAAATATTGCTTTCACCTCTGGATCTCTTGCTGAAAGCATCCTCCTGAAAGCATTGTTTATCACTTCCAGCTCATCAGGATCCGGTTGTGCGGGAGCAGGCAGACTGGCCCTCCCGAACATCATGAGTACAGGTACCGGTCCTGTGGCATTTGCCGGTGTAACAAGAACCATCGATATTTTTACATCTATCAGGGGATATTCAGAATTATCAACATGCCCTGTAAGCTTCTTTGCAATTACCGGGATAAAACCGACAAACTCTCTCTCCGAAATATCCACATTCCATTTAACTGCGGGAATCTTTTCCGGCAGGCGGCCATAAACTTCCTTCTCCAGGTCTTCCTTTATTTCAGGACGCCTTTGCTCCCACCAGATTTCGGGGGTTGTAACCTTTTTGCCGTTTTTCAATTCGAGAAGATCCGGCAGGTCAGGATATGGTGTTGCCTTTGACTCATCATAGTTGGCATGGTTGGGAGCTGATTCATTACCGCTGGGTCCCGGGCGAAGACTTTTAATCCCAAGCTGATCCATCATATTCCTGTGATCCTGCTCAGTGGTGAACCTCACAGGAGCATTGTCCTGCCTGTCAGCATCCCCTGCCGGGGCTGGCTCAAACACGACCCTGTATGTTTTGATTATACCTCTGTAATCAAACCGCACAACTGCAGCGCCGGTATTCGAATCAGCCTGTGTTACTGCCACTTTGACCTCCGGATCAGTTGCAGACGCAGACACTGAGGGAAGGCCGGTTGTTCCTGCCGGAATCTGATATTTAGCTTCGTAAAGATCATAACCGGTAATCCCGTTGGCCTCAGTTGATCTGACCGGGGTGGCCGGCAGATCAATCTCAGCTCCGTTGAACCTGATGCTTACCACAGGTGTGACCGGACGTTCGATTTTGTTTTTCCTGGAGCTGAATCCCAGTCCTGATAAATCGAAAAGAGCACCCTGATCAGGACCTTCTGCAACAAGGTAGACAGCATGCTTTCCGCCCAGTTTATCAACATACGCTGAAACATCTGCTGTACATTTTGTTACCTCCTGTGCAGAATTCGCAGGTACGGTTATCTCACCGATCTTCTTCCCGTTCCAGGTGCTGTTGTCCCATGGACCGTCGAGCCAAACATTGATTTTAAAAGCGCTTTTTGTTCTTGGTGTCAGGAACAGGTTGATTGCAGTCTTATTTCCGGGCTTTGTCCCCTTGAAGGCTCTCAACCCCTTCGTATCCTTGGCAAGACCTCCGAATCCGAAGTACTTGTAGCCTATGATGTGCCCGTTCTCCACATTTCCAATTGGCATATCGTTATCCCAGATATCCCATGAATCCTGCTGGGTTTCAGTATTGGAAAGGAAACATGCATATCCTGCAGAGTAGTATTTGTAAGGATCGAGGCCGTAAATATGGAAGCCTTCCGAAGTTACTTCGGCGCCTGTATATTCATTTCCCTGGCTGTCTTTTGCAGTCCACATATTATCCTTTGAGTACGGGTCATATGCTCTGATTGTGACCTTTCCTCCTTCTGCCACCGGATTTTCATCCCATTTCACGGTTACCGGGGCCACCATCGGCTGACGAGCAAATCCGTAACCTCTGGGCGCCCTGTGATAGAACACATACCACTGATCGTTTATAAGCTCAATGCTTCCGTGGGTATTGTGTCCCGAATAACTTGTCATCAGTAAGGTTCCGTCCTTCGTCGGCACCACAGCACGTGAGTCTACGAGAACACCGCCGCTCTTCCACGGGCCCAGGGGAGAGTCGCCGTAGGCGTAGCGCAAAGCGGAGTTTGTGCTGCTAAGTCCGTAGTCAGGGCCTGAATAACCACTGTACACCCAAACGTATTTGTTGCCAATCTTCCTGATAGAGGCGGCCTCGAAGAAGTTGAACGAGCCAAGATCTTCACCCTGGTAGACGTTGGGGTATACTGTACCTTCCGGATCCCTTATGACCCCGTACCTGGCGCTGGCAGGAATAAAATAGCCAATTGCCTGGGTCCCGGGCCTGAGCGAATACATTGTATTCTGATCCAGCTGACCTGCTGAGGACCTCTGGAAACCCCAGAATCCGTAAGCTCTGAAGCCTGTCTCATAATCGGCGTCTTTCGGATCATTTACGTATTCAATAAATACTGCCGGATCGAATCCCATAATACTGCCTGGGAGGGTTTTCATTCCGTCCTCGGTCATATTTACAGGGGTAAATGGACCGTCGGGACGGCTTCCTTTGGCAATCATTGCCTCCCGGTTCCGGCCACGGCTGTGGGGGTACAGATAGTATTCCCGTGTACCATCTCTCCTCTTCACCTCAACCAGGTCAGGAGCGTACATTACATCCCACTGATTATCTATGGGGTACGTGAAAATGGGGCCCTCATCACGCCAGGCTGACAGGTCCTCCACCGGGGCTGACCAGGCTCTGATGTCAGGTCCGCAATAACTCCTGAACCTGACATCGTGTGACCCGATGATATAAATACGGTATTTCCCGGGATTGTCAGGATCTTCAAAAACACGAGGCTCACCATCGGGCAGATGTTCCCATAAAGGCAGGTATGGATTGCCTGCAGTACGCCATGTTTTTCCGGCTGGCAAAGTGTCGGGCCCTGACTGAACAGGGTCTCCGCAGGATCCCTTAACAGGAAACAGAAACAAAGAGACGAACAATAGAATTGCCTGAAGCCTTTTTGAAACTGAGATGACTTTCTTCATTTTTGAACTATTTTTTTAAATTTCTGAACGACAAAGTGTTATAAACCGGGTTCATTTACAGGCTCTTTATCAGTATATGCGGGTCCGGAGCACGATCAGTTCCATAGAACCGGCCATCCTTCAGGCCGGTAAGTTGCCGGCAAATCCTGAGTTCCTCACCCTCGATGGATATGTCAGTCTCCCCCGCCCGGTAGCGATTTAGAATATTACTCATAATATTGAACTCTAGTCTGCCCAGCTTATACATACGAAGGAATAGCAGGGCGAAAATCAGGAAGGTGAAGGGTAATACGCAGAACAGAACACGTATACCCCAATCTGTCGCAGGTGAGATATTTCCTGTACCAAGAGCCTCCTTGCTGTAACCGATCACATCCAGGGCAATACCCAGAACACCAACTACCACACCTCCGGAGAGTTTACGCAGGAAAGTCGATACCCCTGCATAGAGCCCTTCCCTGCGACGTCCGGTGATAAGTTCATCCACATCGGCTATGTCAGGAAGGGCAGACCACGAGAAAAGATTAAGCCCTGCGCTTCCCACGCCGATCAGTGCACAGGTTGAGATTACAATAAAAGCCGGTGTGGCACTGGAAAAGAATATGATGGCAAAACTGGCAGCTATCCACACTGCGGCTGAGATGTATGCCGGAGTGGTTTTGTCAGTTTTTTGAGCCAAATGAGAAAATATGCCGATGAAAATGAGCTGGGTGGCAAGGATGGATCCCATGATCACGACAAAAAGTTCCTCTTTTTGCAAAGATACCGTAAGGAAATAAACTGCCAGTGTCATAACGGTATCAATAGCCATCTGGCAGAGAATGAATACGGTTACATAAATACGGAAGGAACGGTTTTTGATTACGCTAAGCCAATCCTTAAGGCTAACCGCAGGAACAGGCTTCATCTGATTCTCCCAGGTACCAACGAATACCGAAAGCCAGCAAATGGCGAACAGTGTTCCAAAGGCAAGCCCCATTACAAGATAAGCCTTATGGGGGTCTGTAAAGGCTCCTGTGATAAGCGCCGGGACAGTTGCACAAATAATGGCAGCCGCAGCAGAAAAACCAAGTCGCATGCCGGTAAATGCACTGCGCCTGTTATAGTCCCTTACCATATCTGACAGAATCGCATTGTAGGGAACCATCACGATGGTGAATGCTGTGGAGAAGAAGATATAAGCCAGGGTATAGTACAGGAACTTGGCCGTACTGCCCGTGATGCCAAAGCTGTACCAAAGCATTACCCATGAGAAGAACACAGGAAGGCTGCCCAGAAGGAAATAAATGCGGCGGCGACCGAAACGGGACCTGGTTCTGTCTGACAGTTGCCCCATAAAAGGATCTGTAATGGCATCCCAGGCTTTCCCGATAAAAACAATTATGCCGGCGCTGGTTCCGGAGAATCCCTCAACATTTGTCAGGTACACAAGAAACAGCAGACCAACTATGATAAAGGATCCGCCACCGTAAATATCACCGGAGGCATAGGCTATCCTGCTGAGGAGCTCTTTTCTGTTTTTCATGATACGGTTTTCTTTTCGTAGTATTCATCCCGGATAAGCCGGATGGCCAACACCCATTTCATCATCATCCTGACATCATCCAGCACAAAGCGGCGGAGGTCAGATCCGTTGGCAATCTCGAAATACTCACCGGCGGCAAAGGGCACCATAAGAACATCTTTCATGTCAAAAAAGAGAGTTTCTGTTTTTTCAAAGACATTCCCCTCATAGATTAACGATTCCCGGGTTAAGCTCAGGGTTCCGTGTCCCATATGCTGATATCCATACTTACCCGGCTCATTCCACTGGAGCGACGTGGCAGCGGTTAATCTGAAGTCCGTAGCATGAATTTCGGCTAAAAGGCTCTCCTGCTGGAAGTCATACCAGTTATCAAAACCATCAAAGACGCTGCTGTCACTCCTGCCGGGTTCAAAGAACAGCTTATTGTTCATAACTGCTTCATTGCCACAGCCAAGACAAAAGAGCCTGTTCCCCTTGGAGCGTAAACCGAACTCTGCATTGCATTTGGGGCATTTATACAGTACAAGTTCGGCGCCTTCGGCAAGATGGCTCCCTCTGAACGTAACGTTATGGTTTCTCTGCCATCGGTAGTCATCAAAATCGATGGCGCCAATCAGTCTGCGGTAAACAACATCTGTGGAAAGGGTACCCAGCTCTTCACTTGTAAACAACCTGGTGACAGTGGCCTCGATACGTCCCCTTCGGGTTCGTTTTGTCCATCGGGGGCGAGTCAGATAACCACCGTTAATCTTTACAGCAACAACGGGTATTTTAAATGTCGTTATTAGCTTTGCTATGCTGGGAGCGGCAAATCCCCCCGGGCGACCTTCATTGGACAGGCACCCATGGGGGAAAATGGCAACAATACGGCCGGCGCTGATAGCATATTTCATTTTGAGTATTGCCTGATTATCCCTGGTAAATTGATTTTTGGAAATAACACCCATTAATCCCAACAGGAATTTCAGAACAGGATCGCGAAATAAATTGTAGGCTGCAATGTAATTCATCCTGCCTGGGAAAAGCGCGATGGTAACGGTATAAAAGTCGAGCCAGCTGGTGTGCCCGGCAATAACAAAAAAAGGTGGTTTGATCCCCTTTATGGCAGAGTTATCAACCCGGAGCCCCAGGACCCATCGGAAATATAAACCCGCAAAAAAACAAACAGTATAGTATAAAAATGCATTGGGTTTAGGTACAATGGCTCCTTTCTTTTCTGGCATTGAATCGAATGTATAAGGCTTACGATAAGATTTTAATCTGTATTTAAAGATGTCTTCCAGGTGATTGGAATATAAAAATACAGATATTTATAACTGGTCAAAGTAAATGAGGTTTTTTCTTACCTGCATTTACAATGTCCTGATGCCGGAATCCGGAAGGCTGATGATTTTGAACTCTGGTGCCTCCGGGTACCCCCACCGGATAAAAGTTGCATCTGGTTAACCGGGAATTTATGCACTCCCCTTCCAGAAGACCTTTTTACATCAATGAAAGCAGATAAATACTCTGAACCTGTATATGGTTGGTGGAAAAAGCCGCTACTTTTCAGTATTAATAAGGTCAGTTACAGCCTGTACAAATTCTTTATGAACTAACGGCTTCTGAAATGTCAGATCAGCCCCCAGAAGTTTTGCACTGGTGAGATATCCTTCATAATGAAATCTTCCGCCACCTGAAATTGCTACGATCTTTAATCCCGGATTCTTTTCTCTCAGGTAGGATATCAGTTCAAGACCTTCTTTTTCAGGCATCACAATATCAGTCACCAGAAGATCCGGGGGAAAGTTTTCAATTTTTTTCAAACCTTCACTGCCGTTACATGCAATATCAACTTCGTATCCGGCTTTTTCAAGCATCCTCTTAAGCATTGTCAGTATCGAAGGATCATCGTCGATTATTAAAATTTTCGCCATAGTTAAAGTTGATTAGTTTTCATCCAGGACTTTTCTGATAACCCTGCTGAACTCGCTCAGTTTGATAGGTTTCAGGACAAGTTCATAAGAACCGGTTTTTGACTTTTTCTCTTCAGATAACTTGTCAATGTATCCGGTTATTATTATGACTTTCAGGTCGGGATTTATTTTTCTCATTTTTTCGGCAAGTTCGGTTCCCAGCATTTTGGGCATTGTCTGATCAGTTACGAGTAATGA
>CALGYY010000241.1 GCA_937934705.1 uncultured Bacteroidota bacterium | reverse complement strand
CCGAAATTCCTTATCTTTGTTCAGGTGGGCAAGATGTAGTTCACCGGAAGCTTACGCTTGTTCACGATTTCTGATTTTTGAAGATTCTTTTCCTCCATAACAATTTGATTTGGTTAGGAGGCAGGGACGGAAAAGCAGGGAATAGTGCTGCGCCACAGAGAGCTAAAAAAAACCAGACCTAAGCCCGGGTAATGGATACGACTATAATTGAGATGATTAGAAAGTGGCTAGAGAAATCTGAGCGAATGGATTTATGCTAAGATGTCTGCAAAATTATTACAACCGCCTAAGGCTGTATACTATATATGAATAAGACAATTATGAATAAATAATAGCCGATAGCAAGAACACCTAAAAATAGGCGACTCCTTTTTGATCTTTTGAAGTATCTCTCAATAATTCGCTGATATTTCTTTCTTTGAAGTAAAAGATAGTAGTTGATGACAGGAAATAAAACCATGAAAGTAAGTACGAAAATTGTGTCGTTGATATTAAATTTCATCAATGATTCCTCGAAAAGAAAAGCAATTGCTAAAATGCCTAATAGTTGACTCGTTGTAAGCACAATATACCCCCAGAAATAGTAGATATTGGAGTATGCCTTAACATTATCCTTTCCAAAAAGCGATGTCACAGCAAACAAACTATAATACATGTTTCATGTTTGTATATTAGTGCTATTCCCCAGGACTAAGAAATTGTGGTTCCATATTAATTTGCCAGATACCCCTTTTGATTTCGTTTTCAATATGTATTTTTGTGATAATATCTTGTGTGCTTTTTTGTTGAGCAACTATTGAAAACATTCCAATTGTGAGTCCAAGCGCTGGGTGAATCTCCGAGGCAATCACACCAGCAATACTATATCCCAAATCAGGGCCAATGCTTTCCTTTTGATCAGGAGCTTCTGCCATTGTATACCTAATAGCATTAACACCGAGGTTTAACCAATCAAGAGTTCTTCCAAGCTTTTGTGAGAAAGAGAATGTTGATTTTACATCACCAGTCATGCGTACGGCCATATTGCCCCTAAATCCTTTATAAAACTTCCCGGAATTTTTTACTGGATTGAAGCCAAATTCTATCGATGAATTTATGAAGCCTTTATGTGTAGTTTGAAGTGTATTTCCAGCCATTGATAGTCCTTCTGTGGCACCCTTAATTTTCTTTAAGCCAGAACAATCAGAAGTGAGTGTTGCAGTGAATCGAAAACTGGCTGGCAAAGAGATCTCTGATTTTGGCTTAGACTCAAATGCAAGTTTTGTTTGGGAGTCTACAGATGAATACGCTGTATTATCCATGGCAGATTGATAACCCTGTACATTGGGGTCGAACTCAGGTGCAGATTTTCCGGCCTCTTTGAATTCTTTTCCTTCTAAATCAATTCCATCAATGGGTCTATTCTCTGCAAAAGCATACGGGCTATTCCATGGGTAAGATGCGAATAAGGGGTCCACCTTCCAAAAGCGACCAAGTCTGGAGTCATATTCTCTGAACTTAAACTCATAATGCGTAGAATATGAGCCACTCACCTCCTTATCCTGCTCCTGCCCATTAAACCCCCTCTCGTATTCCCCCTGATCCACCCCTCTTCCCGGCAGCAAGCTACCGAATGGGAAATAATCCTGGGTAGATTGTGTCGGCTTAGGATAACTGTTGGCAGGACTTAAGGGTTTCATGATCAGGGGTTATCCAAATTCAATGAAATTGCTCTGTAAATATATTGAATTAATTGACAATTATTCCTTCAAGATTCGAATGATTTCAACGACCGGTTATATTAATGGGGGTATACGAGGGCGTTGCTGCCAAAGAATAACTGACGAAAGGATAACTTGCTGCAGACATCCATTTGAATAAAAATGTTGTCTTCAGCGTGATTCTCTTTTCATCCTGTACGTACCAAACAGAATATTACCGGATTCGGAACCCGCCAACAATGAAAAGAACTTACTAAATTTGCATCAGCCTGTTCATTATGTTATATTTGTCCATTCTCATTATAAAACCGGGGTCATGAAAAAAATTCTTACTACTTTATTATTCAGCCTGCTCTTAATGAATTTTGCCTTGTCGCAGGATACCGCCATGGTGGTGCATTTCTTCAGTTCAACACCCCTGACCATGGTTGGTGAAACCTCTTCGGAATGTAATTTTGGTCTTACCGCAAGCCCCGGACAAGTGGATGCGATCGCTGCCGCCATCGGACAATGGCCTCAGAAATTTACTTTCAGTTCAAAGGCCGGCACGGATCCTGCCTTCCCATTTATCTGCACCCTGAATCTTTTTGGCGATACGCACGTACAAAGCCTGCATAAAACCCTGCTTTGGCTGGGCGTTTCCTTTTTCACCCTTGAGGGCAAGGTCTATCCCCTGAACGACATGCTGAGTAAAATTCAATAACGGACGATTAAAACCGGTAATGATGAAAAAACTTCTGATTCTCCTGATCTCCGGAAGCAGCCTGCTGATGCCGGGCCTGGTTTCCGGCCAGCCGGGATGTCCGGGCATTGATGCCGGGTCAAACCAGACCGTGACCTGTGCCACCCCCTGCGCCACCCTTAATGCCAATCCGCTGGCCACGGGGCTCACCAACACCTACTCCGTTTCATCCATACCGTACAACCCGCCCTACCCCTACAGCACGGGCACTCCGATATCGGTCGGAACAGACGATGTATGGAGCAGCCTGATTACCCTTCCCTTCACCTTCTGCTTCTACGGAAACAGCTATACCCAGATCGTAGCCGGTTCAAACGGGGTGATCTCTTTCAACGCTGCTTATGCCAGTGGCTACTGCCCCTATAGTTTCAGTGTAAGCTGTCCCAGTGCGTCATTGCCCCTGAATGCCATCTTCGGAGTGTATCACGACATTGACCCCGCGGTTGGCGGGAATATGTACTATGCGATACTGGGGACCTATCCCTGCAGAACATTTGTTGTCAACTACAACAATATTCCGATGTACAGCTGCACTTCAATCAGGGCAACCCATCAGATCGTACTTTATGAAAGCACGAATGTGATCGAGGTTTACATTGCCAACAAACCGCTATGTTCAGGATGGAACAGCGGAAATGCCATCGTGGGCATACAGGATGCCGCCGGAACCACGGGCATCACCGCACCAGGAAGAAACACCACCCCTACCTGGACCGCGAGTAATGAAGCCTGGCGTTTTACGCCGGCCGGCGCCCCGAATTATTCGGTCACCTGGTGGAACGGCGGAACGCAAATCGCCACAGGCACTTCTGTGCAGGTTTGTCCCACAACCACTACGACCTATACCGCTCAGGTTGAATACCAAACCTGTTTCGGAACCCCGGTCATCGAAACGGATCAGGTGACCATCACCTCCAACAATACCCTCTCGGTCAGCGTGAATCCTGTCAG
Source organism: uncultured Bacteroidota bacterium (assembly GCA_937934705.1). Taxonomy (GTDB): domain Bacteria; phylum Bacteroidota; class Bacteroidia; order Bacteroidales; family CAIWKO01; genus CALGYY01. Next base: position 3,118 of record CALGYY010000241.1, on the reverse strand, counting down.
CACAAATTCCTGCCCCGGAGATCCCGTTAACCTCAGCGCCTCAAGCAATGATCCGACCACCACTTACGAATGGAGCAACACCCAGACCGGAAGCAGCATCAGCGTCAACCCGACCGTTACCACTTCCTACACGGTTACAGGGACCGCATCCAACGGCTGTCAGAGTGTTGCGATAAGCACGGTGAATGTGTATTCCGGATCCACCATCACCGTTACACCTTCTGCACCGGGCATATGCCAGGGCGGTAGTGTTACCATGACGGCCTCCAACGGCTCCAATTTCACCTGGTCCCCCGCTACAGGATTATCGGGCACCAGTGGCCCCGTCGTCACAGCAACACCATCAGCCAGCATTACGTATACAGTGAGCGGCAACAATAACAATGGCTGTCCTGACTTTGCACTGGTTCCTTTCAATGTCATCCCCTCTCCCCTGATCAGTGCGGGCGCCGATACCACCATTTGCACAGGAGGATCGGCACAGCTTGAGGGCAGCGGAGGGCTGATCTATAACTGGAGTCCGGCAACAGGTTTATCCGCAACAGATATCGCCAACCCGGTAGCCACACCCGCAGTGAACACCACATACACGCTCACAGCTTATGCAGCCAATGGCTCAGTATTGGCAAACGGAGACTTTGAAAGCGGCAACACCGGCTTCACTTCCAGTTATATTTATTCACCTACTATATATAATGAAAATTATTATTATATAACAAATAATCCGCAATCCTGGCATCCGGGCTTCAACGCCTGCCCCGACCACACCACCGGCAGCGGGAATATGATGGTGATCAACGGATCCAATGTGCCCAATACAGATCTTTGGTGTACTACAGTAAGCGTGGTCCCCAATACCGACTATGCTTTCTCCTGCTGGCTTCAGAGTGTTCATCCCACATCACCGGCCATACTTCAGTTCTCTATCAACGGCAGCCTCTTCGGTCCCGTTTTCAACGCTAACCCCGTTGCTTGTATCTGGGATCAGTTTTATGAAGTCTGGAATTCAGGCAGCAATACCACGGCCACTATCTGTATTGTTAACCAGAATACTACCCTCAGCGGTAATGACTTTGCTATTGATGACATTTCTTTTTCCCCGCTCTGTCCCGGGACTGATTATGTGACGGTCAGCATCTCCAATCCTTCGGCCAGCACCACAGTTACCGATGCAGCCTGTTATAACGGGAGTGACGGCACCGCCACGGCCAATCTCACGGGCGGAGTTTCGCCTTATACTTATGTCTGGAGTACCAGTCCCGCACAAACGGGACAAACCGCTACCGGACTCAGTGCCGGTAGTTACTCTGTGACAGTGACTGATGATGCGGGTTGCACAGCCAGCTCAACAGCAAGTGTTGGGGAGCCAACGGAACTCCTGTTCAATCTTGTCAGTACAAGCCCTGCACTGTGTTTCGGCGGCAGTACCGGAAGTGCATCAGTGACTGCAAGCGGCGCGACACCGCCATACTCTTATGCCTGGTCTTACGGGAGCAGCACAGGACCGAATGCGGGTGGTTTCCCGGCGGGTAATTACAGCGTTACGGTTACTGATGACAATAACTGCACGGCATCGATCCCCTTTACCATCACCCAGCCTCCTGTGATCAGCATTATTCTGGATGCCCTGGATGAAGGCTGCCTGGGCAGTTGCACTGGTTCGCTCAGTGCTTCAGTAAGTGGCGGGCACCCTCCATACTTCTATCAATGGAGCGGGAGCTCTTCAGTCAGCCCCTCCATCAGCAACCTCTGCGCTGGAAACTACACCGTCAGCGTTACCGACTCCAACGGATGCCTGATGACGCAGAGCGGCATTGTGGGAACCAACACCCTGATTGACGCCGATGCCAGCGCTTTTCCTTTGGTTGGACTGATTCCGCTGGATGTGAATTTCTCCTATGACGGATACGGCGCCGGTTTATATTTCTGGGATTTCGGTGACGGCAGCACGAGTACGCTGATGAACCCGGAGCACACTTATACAGACGACGGCACCTTTACGATAACGCTGACGGTATCGAGCGGAGCGCCTGATTCCTGCGTGGATGTATTCACCTTTACGATCATGGCCTACCGGCCGAGCAGCATTTTCATTCCCAATATTGCAACTCCCAATGATGACGGCATCAACGACGATTTTCTGGTGAAATCCGAATCGCTTCAGGAAGAACAGATGGTGATCTATAACCGCTGGGGAAGAAAGGTTTTCGAGTGGAATGAGATCGGGGGCAAATGGGATTGCAAAAAGGAGAATGGCGGAGACATTGCCAACGGTACTTACTTCTTTGTTTTTTACGCGCGCGGCAACGACGGGGTGGAATACAACAAAAACGGGACTCTGACGATACTCAAATAGGACAATATGCCAAGAACGAGGATGATCACTGATCGTTCAGCGATTGACAAAATCGTTGAACGATGCGAGGTATGTTACGTAAGCATGTGCGGAACCGATGGTAAACCCTATGTGGTACCTTTCAATTTTGGATATGATGGCCGCACCCTGTATCTTCATTCCGCACAGGAGGGCCGCAAGATGTCGAATCTGAAGAAGAATCCTGCCGTTTGTATTGCTTTCAGCACCGATCACCAGCTGAGGCATCAGCACCATGAGGTGGCCTGCTCATATGGAATGCGATACCGCAGTGTACTGATGCATGGTGAGGTGGAGTTCATCAGTTCGTTTGAAAGAAAGCAGGAAGTTCTGAACATCATCATGAAGAAGTACACCGGCAGGGAATTCACATTCAATGCACCTTCCATCCACGAGGTGGCTGTTTACCAGGTGAATATCAGTGAGATAACCGGAAGAGAATCCGGTTACTGATTATTTTCGGCTTCCGCGGGCAGGCTGGGGAATTTCGGTTTGCGGCTGTTCAGGTATTTTGAAAAATGCAGAAAGAGTTTCCCCAGGCCAAATCCTGCGGCACTTCCGACTATGGCACCTCCCAGAATATCGCCCGGGTAATGGACGCCGAGATAGATCCTGGAATATGAAATGATGGCAGCGATCAGCAGGCTGAACAGGGTGAAGAAACGCAGATTACGCGCAAAGATCACAGAGAAGAACACTGCCAGTCCGAAATAATTGCAGGCATGAGAAGAAATGAACCCGTAC
>CALGYY010000240.1 GCA_937934705.1 uncultured Bacteroidota bacterium | reverse complement strand
GGAACAAAGTCGCTCCAAATTCCATCCGCATCCTGGTAAGAGTAGCAGATATCCACGTTAATGTAGTTATCTGAATTGATCTTACCGATCGCCACATACAACTCCCGGTTATCCAGGGTCAGGGTCAGGCTCCCGATATTTTCCGTCTGATCGAATGGATAAGGCATAGGCTGTCCGCCGTCGAAAGTGTTTCCCTGTCTGGTACTGAAGTATAGTGATTCCTTGAAATAGGACTTCTGAAAAATATCATCTTTGCGCGGAGGCATTTCGATCACGCGTGTATAAAAGGCCAGTTCACCGTCATGGGAAATGGTTGGAAGATATTCATGATTGGGGGTGCAAATCCCGGGGATGAAACGCGGGTCGAAAGGGACGGGGCGACTGAACATATCGTTGTAGAACCTGCACCATTTGTAAAGGTCCTGTGCTCTTTTCAGGTCTCCGTCATTATCGATGAGCGCCGGGTCCTTTACAAATTCCTTCAGATAGAAAGCCGCTTTCCCCCAATCTTCCTTTCCGGCATAAATATCGCCCAGAAAGTAATATGCATAAATATCCGTTTCGGGGCAAATTTCAACTGCTTTGAGCAAATAGGTTTCTGCGGCTTTGACATTTTGCTGAAGTTTAAAGCTGATATAGCCCAGGTAGAAATATGAATCAGCGACGCCGGGTTCAATTTTTACGACTTCCTTAAAGAGTTGGCTGGCTTGTTGAAACTCACGGTCGCGAAATAGATCGAAAGCCTCTCTGAATGTTTTAACAGCTCTTTTATCTGTCAGTTGCGGACAGCCTTCATCAGGATCCTGAGCCTGCAGATACGCAGTACTCATGATAAACGTGGTCAGCAACAGAATCAGGACTTTCATTTCTTTCTCGTTTTTTGCATCAGGTAATGGTCTGCCACGACAAAACGGGCAAGTGCTTCCACCACCGGGACCGCCCGTGGCAAAACACAGACATCATGCCTGCCCCCTATCCTGATGCTGTTCTTTTTCAAATCCCTTGATATGGTCTTCTGCGGCAATTGCACAGAGGGGACGGGCTTGAATGCGACACGAAAAACAATATCCTCTCCGTTCGTAATTCCTCCGTTGATGCCTCCGTCATGATTGCTGAGGTTTGCTGCCTTGTTGTTTTTAACTGTAAGTTGATCGTTATATTGTGATCCGGTCATTTCAGTCCCTGCAAAACCTTCACCCAACTCAAAACCTTTCACGCTGTTGATACCCATCATGGCATGCGCGAGGTCGGCATGCATCTTTCCGAACACCGGTTCTCCCAGCCCAGTCGGGCAGCCCCTGATCCGGCAGGTGATGGTTCCTCCGGCGGTATCTCCTTTTGCTGCGACATCTTCCAGAAAATCCTTCATGGCTCGTGCGGCTTTGATGTCAGGGCATAAGAGAGGATTTTTTGCGACGGCATCCTGTGTGACTTTTTCCGGATCTGCAGAAGCAGCAATTTGCCCCAGGGAGGAAACCCATGCGAGTACGCTGAAATGGCGGAAGTCCAGGAGTTGCTCAGCAAGACAGCCGGCGATGACAATTGGCAAGAGCGTCCTGGCACTGCTGCGCCCGCCGCCCGGGCCGGAGGGCACACCGAACTTCTGCTCCCAACTGAAATCGGCATGTGATGGCCGGTACAGGTCTTTTAGTGTATGGTAATCCCCGGGGCGTTGATCAGTATTTCTGACCACGAAAGTTAGCGGGGTTCCAAGGCTGACGCCATCACTTAACCCGGAAATAAACTCGGGAATATCTTCTTCTTTTCTCGTGGATGAATATGCTCCTTCACCTGGTTTTCGCCGCTTCAGTTCGTAAAGCAGCTTGTCCATATCAATCCTGATTCCGGGTGGAAATCCGTCCAGTACACCGCCGACGGCAAGTCCGTGCGACTCCCCGAAAGTGGTGAGTCTGAGTAAGTGCCCCAGTGTATTGATCATACAACAAAATTAGGCACTTTGAGGGCAGGGCTGTTCCCTGCTGGTCCATTTAATCAACAGAATTATGAACACTGCTACTCGAGTACTACCCGGCAGTTCAGACGCTGTCCGCCCCTGTCAATCGTTAAGTGATACATACCTGCGGCCAGTTGTGAAACATCGATCCGCTTTGCTACTCCCTGAATCATCAAGGTAGTTTCTTCATAACATATCTGTCCCAACAAGTCCGTTAGAAGGATTCGCACAGTCCCTGAAAAGTCAGGTCCGGTCACAAAAAGTTCAGAACCTGCAGGATTCGGATAGACCATCAGTCCGGCATCAGCCAATTCAGAAATTCCGCTGTTGGATGAGGTATAGCTTGCGCTGAAACCATCCGCGACGCCAAAGTAATCGCTCATAAAAATAACCATGACCTTGGATGAAAAAACAAATACGGAAGATGGCAGGCTCGAACCCGTAAAACTCGTCACCTCATGTCCATTTGCTTCGTCGTATATCATTACAAAATCGGTTCCTTCGAGGTCAAAGCTGTTGAACTGTATGGTGATGCCTGTGGCGCCCGGCGGGGTAATCCGCCAGCGGCAATAGGTACTGATAATATAATCTTCCTGGTCACTGCCGTCAGAGAAGCTTCCCGAAACGTCTGTCAGGGTAGTGAGATAATCACAATACTCAGGATATACACCCTGGTAGGTCAGAAACCACCCACTGCGCTGGTCGGAAGCGTTGGAAGTGAATCGTATTAATGCCGATCCCCCGCTGGTACTCAAAGAAGACGGGATAGTGCTGCCTGAAAATACACCCAGAACAGAATCGGCTGTTGTTGGTCCGTCATAAACAGTCACGATATCGTTTACAGACTCCGTGTCGAATCGCTGGAAGCTGATATTAATGTGATCAAGCGGTGTTTCCGGGTCAATCAGCCAGAAGCAATCCCTGTTGGCTGAATACGGTTGAATCGGGCCGCTCCCGTCTTCGATAGTGCCCTGCACCGCGGTAAGTGTTTTCGTGGCCGAACAACCGTCGGGGTAATTATTCTCAGGTACCATCCCGAAAATCGCCTGTTGCCCATCGGTAAATGTATAAGACGGATTCAGGTTATTAATATAAAAATATCCGTCAGCATACCCGCTCCAGCCCCAGTTGAAATGAAACATATCAGAATTATCATAACCGTCACAAACGAATGCATGACCAGCTCCATCACCAAATCCTGCATAGCAGAGCGGATGAAGTGCATCCAGTTCAGCTTTCAGCATGTTTTTCCACTGTGTTTCGGAGTATGAACTCTTATAGTCCAGATTTGTTGAAGGGGAATAATCGAAGTAACTGACCAGTGCTGCTGCAGCATCATCCATGTAAGCGCCAGATCCGTCGGGACTGTACATCATATCAACAGCAATTCCGCAATGATACTGGATCAGAGCCATTGGCACATTATAAGTATGATTAATATTGTTTTGCATTGCATTCCAATCATATGTTGTTGCCCCGAAATTTGCACTGAGCAGGCCATAATCGGAATAGTAAGAATGGCTTCCGGTTCCCTGGTCCGGATGGCGGTAATAGTACATCACCTGTGCCATACAAGTGGCCACACAGCCTGCATAAACCCTTCCGCCAGGGCCATTGGGGTCTTCCGGGCAAAGGTAATTGTAGTAACTCCCCTGATCCCAGGTCGACATCAGGAGCGGCTGAATACTCTTCCCTCCTTTAACCGATGCACCCGGGTTACCCTTACGGATGTTGCTCCATTCCTGATCAATTTCAGCAGTTGGCAGAATCCGGTCTTTAATTACGGCACTGATTTGTTTCTTGCAGGCATTCACCCATTCCTGAAATGCAGGCGCACCTTCATCCGGTGTAAGTGAGCCCTTGAGGGAATAAGCCAAAACAGGGATAAGCCTGTCATCCGCGGACATCATAATCCATCCTGAAGGAGAAAAATTAAAGACATGGATAAGATCAAGGGTCCCATCCTTCGCCGTGAAAGAAGATTTTATGGCGATGGATGATTTTTCTCCCGGCGGAACTTTAAAACTAAAATAAGACAAAGCCAGCACCCCGGCTTCAGATGCAGGTATCTGATTGGAATAAAGATTCAGGCTCAGGGTTAAAAAGAGCAGTGACAGTAAAAGTTTCAGCAGTTTCATCGTTTATCGTATTATGATCAGTTTTTTAAATATGCGTTCTGTGCCACTTTCCATTTCCAGAAAATATAAGCCCGGGGGCCATGCGCTGAGATCGGTTCTGTGACTGAATGCGCCAGCCCGAATGTCCACATTTTCAACGCTCAGGATTTGCATACCGGGGGTGAAGCAGGTGAGTTTAAGAACCCGGTCTGTTGCCGATAGTCCTTCGATCGTTAATTCATTGGCAGCAGGATTCGGAAAGATATTGAAGCTATTCAGTTCTTCATTTTCATCCACACCGCTATAGACCCAATAGTCTACATCCCAGCCCTGGGCATTGTCCTTCCCGTCGGAACGGAAATAGAGCATCATTTTTCCGCTGGGGCAAAGAATATCTGCCGGGATAGTATCGCCCGTAAATTCAAAAAGGATATCGCCGGTTACTGAGTTGTAAACATTCATCTGATCACCCGGACCCAGGTCCATACTGTTCACATGCAGGGTCACCGATGAGGCGCCCGTGGGCTCTATCTTCCAACGGCAGATACTGTTGGGATTATAATTCCGCGGACCGCTCCCGTCGTTAATATTCCCTGATGATGCCGTTAGTGTTTGCGTTCCGGTACAGTACACCGGACGTGTTGTGGTGTATGAAATCAGCCATCCGTCAGAAACCAGGCTGTCGTTACTGACAAAATGAAGTAACACATAAGGTCCCGGCGCTGTCAACTGTGCAGGTAGCGTTGCGCCGGTATAGGTTCCAAGCAGGGGAGCTCCCGTATGATCCCCGTTGTATACCAGCAACTGATCGCCCGGATCTGCAAGCTTGAACTTATGGAATAACAAATTTATCGCCGTGACGGAGTCCTGAGGTGCAATCAGCCAGGAGCAGTCGGCATTATTCAGATAGGGGTCCAGCGGACCACTTCCGTCTTCAAGGCTTCCACTCATCATCGTCAGGGTCTGCGTCCCAGTGCAAAAATAAGGATAAGCGCCATCAGGAAAGATATTTACAATCAGCTCATGATCAAGGGTGAAATCATTGCCTCCAGGAGTTAGTTGGTCAATTAAAAAATATCCATCGAGCGCACCACCCCATCCCCAGTTGAAGTGAAAGTAGCTGGTATCCTGGTATCCATCACAGACAAAAGCATGGCCGCTTTCATTAATGGTATCGGCCCAGCCAGCATAGTAGAGCGGTTTACCATGATCAAGATGATCGAGAATAATGGCTTTCCAGTTCATGCTGGTAGTATCCCTGAAGATATATTCTGTTGCAGGACTGTAACCGAAATTGGTCCGGAGGGCATAAGCGGCCTTATGATTATACATACCACTGCCATTGGGCCCATAGTTCAGGTCTACTGCCACCCCGGGGTGAAACATCAGTTCCGCCAGCGCGCTGCAATAGGTTGTCAGGGAGAGTGGCATATCATTCCAGGCATACTGCGTACCGGCGAAATCGGCAGAGATTGTATCATAGACCGGGTGGACATAGGAATAACTGCCCGTACCCTGCAGCGGCCACCTGTAGTAGTTCATTATCTGGGCCATGGCTGTAGGGACGCAACCGGTGTATACATGGTCATCCGGACCGGCACTATCGACCGGGCAATGCTCATTGTAGAACTTACCCTGGTTCCAGCGTGTAAAAAGCATCGGACTCACCAGTTTACCTCCTCCTTTCAGGTTTTCACCGCTCAGTATATGTTGCCAGCCAGGGTTTGCAGACATATATGATTGCTCTGCCAGCATTCCGATCTGCTCTTCGTAATCAAGCATCCAGCGTATAAAGGCCGGTGGCTGATTTTCTGTGCTGTATTCCTCATCAAAGGAAAAACCCAGGACAGGAACAGCAGCATCATCTCCGGAAACGATGATAAAGCCTCCGGATGAGATTCCAAATACGTAATAAGCGACCCTACCGGAACTTTCCTTTTGCTCCAGGAGTGTAAGGGTCAGTTCATCCGCCTTCACCTCCCGGGTGCTATATCGGCTATACTGCTCAGCAAAGAACAGTCTGGCCACTTTTTCGGCCTTCTCCGGATCAACAGGAGCCGCTGAGGAATGAAGAATGTTTATAACGAGCAGGAGCGACAGTATAAGATTGCGCATGATGATATACATTTAAAAAAAGCCATCCCGGTTTTTCGGGATGGCTGATACATTCTTTCAGGAATCAATCAATCAGTAATTTGGTATTCACATCTCCCCGGCCCGAACTCAGGCGCAGGATGTAAACCCCCTGTGAGAGTAACGACACATCAAGCTCACCATCAAAGACACCGGGCAATTCACCCAAATCTCTGAAGTCCGCCTGCCGGCCGTCGATAGTATAAAGTCCGAGTGTATAATGCTCTCCTGCTTCACCGGTGATCCTGAAATGAACCGCTGAGGAAGCTGGATTGGGAAAGACGCTGAAGCCGGGCATTCCGTTTTCATCCAGTCCAAGCGGAATGCTGTTATAATTCAGTGTCCAGCCACCGGCATTGGTCACACTGTTTGACTTGAAATAAACCAGGACGTTATTGATATTGTAAGTTTGCTGAGCAGGCAGTGAACTGCCGTAATAATTGTTCAGGAGCGCTGCTGTATTGCCATCATAAACATTTACCCAATCGTCACTTGCCACGTTGAACTCCGTAAAATCAATGGTGATGGAGGCGACATCGGGCGGTTTGATGTACCAGCGACAGGTATGGTTATAGGAGTAATCTTCCGTTCCCGAACCGTCGGTAATGGTTCCTGATGGTGCCGTCAGATTGGTAATTCCGCTGCAGTAAACCGGATAGGTTGACTTATATTCAAGCTGCCAGCCTGTTCCCGTAGTACTTCCGTTGGTCGTAAATACCACCAGGGCTTTATCGCCCGTTGACTGCACGGCTGTCGGAATTGTCGTTCCGCTCCATGTGGCAAGAACAGGTGCAGAGGTATTGTCCCCATCATAAATGGTGATCACATCATTGGTTGATTCTGTGTTGATGGCATTCACACTGATAATCAGTTTTGCAATATTCTCAGCGGGTTCAATCAACCACTGGCAACTGCTGTTGTTTTCATAATTCTCCGGTCCACTCCCGTCCTCGAAGGTGCCAAAAGAATATGTGATGGTGCTGGAACCAGTGCAGCCCGGAGGATACGAAGAAGCCGGAGGATAAATATTATAAACGCAACCCTGCCAGTCGCTGAAAACATTGCCTGCTACGCTGAGATTATTCAAATAGAAATATCCGTTCCCATATCCGCTCCAGCCCCAGTTCATATGGAAATAATCGGTTCCCTGGTAACCGTCGCAGTTCCAGGCATGGCCGCCTTCGTCAGGATCAGTACCAGAATACACCAGAGGATGTCCTGCATCCAGATTACCTTTCAGCAGATTGTTCCAGTTGGTGGTGGTATAAGCAAACTTTGATGCGTAATTGCAATCAGTGCTGTACCGGAAATGACTTTCGAGTGCTCCCGGAACATCAGAGGTTTGGGCTCCGCTCCCTGTTGCGCCATAGCTCATATCGACCGTCCATCCGGCGTGAAAGCAAAGTTCTGCTACTCCCTGGTTATAGTTACTTAACGCATTCAGCATTTCATTCCAGCGATAGTAATAATTTGCAAGGTTGATCCCGTCATGTGTCCCGAGACCCTGAACGGGCCAGCGGTAGTAGAACATGACCTGCGACATGGATGTTGCTACACAACCCACCAGTGCACGACCGTCGGGTCCGCCGGTAGCAACGGGACAAAGGGCATTGTAGTATTTTCCCTGATCCCAGGTACTCAGTAACAGCGGCTCCACGTCTTTTTCTTTTGAAACATTAACATTCGACTCATCTCTCGAAAGGAGATAGGACCAACGTTCGACAGCCCCTTCCACTGGTCCGAGATTATTCGTTGTCACCTCGATAATCTGCTTCTCGATCTGTTTCATCCACCATTTCATGCAGCAGCCGTTCTGTTCAGGGTCAAAGGTGCCGTTAAAACCATAGCCAATAACGGGTATAAGTCTGTCGTCTGCAGACAATAAAACCCATCCGCCGCGTGAGATGTTGAAAATGTAGTAGAGTGCTGTTCCCTGATGGCTGACCAGGTTTTCGTTCAGAATAGCGACATCCTTATATTGGATCTGATGGTACTGTGCAGCCCGTTCGAAATAAAAAGCGATAGCGGCTTTACGGGCCTGGAACGGATCAAAAGGTTTGGCCTGTAGGGCCACAGCGCTGATAATGAGCAAAATAATGCTCAGCGTAAGTTTCTTGAGTAACATAGGCAAGCTTGGTTGATTTTGGTTATAACAAATATAAACAAAATCCTCAGTACAAACGTTGCACAGAGGTATAAAAATTTGTTAAGGCTTGACTGCCTGACTTTCCAGTTGATTGGCCCTGCTATAATACTCATTGGCCTTATCAGCCTGCCCCATATCCTGGTATGTTTTACCAAGGTTTCTGTTCAAGCCGGCATTATCAGGGCTTATGGCATAAGCCTGGTTGAAGAACTCCAGGGCTTTGCTGTAATCCTTCCTGAGCGCATAAATGATCCCGAGATTCTCAAGTGAGGAAGCGTCGCGGGGGTTACAGGATACCGCTTTCATCAGGTAGTCTTCAGATCTTTTCAGGTCATTGAAATGCTGACCATAAATTTCTCCCAGCTTGCCGTAAGCATCACCATATTCCGGATCCTTCTGCAGACTCGCATTGAACCAGTAGATGGCAGAATCCAGGCGTCCGGCATTCTTGTAAGCGAGTCCCGCCCCGAAGGGATGAATCGCACTGTCGGGCTGAAGATTCATGAGCAATTTATAAGTGATCACGGACTCTTCGTACAGTTTGTCCCTGTTGGTCACCTGCGCTATATGCAGGAGATTATTCAGTGATGCCGGATGTTTGGGGTTGATTTGCAGGCAATTGGTAAAGCACTGCCTGGCGGAGGGATAATCCTTCAGTTTAATATAAGCATTACCGAGGAGGATCCAGGAGTGAATGTTTCGCGGATAGATATCGATAGACTTCCTCAGATACTTCACCGAGAGGTCAAGATACTCTTTGCGCTGAATGGGATTAGCCGTTGAGTCGGACCATTCGAGGAGTTTGCCGCCGGCAGATGTATTGCATTTAGCCGAGTTTGAGGATACTTTCACGTCGGTGGTGAAAAGTGTCAGGTCATTTTTCCAGCTGCGGTTACGGCTGATGGTTTTTACCGACCAGGCTGCAAGCAGAACCAGGAATACAGTCAGAACCGCAGATCTCCATGCAGGTGAGAATTTCATTTTCTTACCCAATGGATGCATCAGCAACCATGCGAGAATCAGCGTAAAACCCAGGAGTGGTGCAAACATAAAACGTTCGTTCATGAATGCGCCGATATTGATCAGCAGATTGGAACTCATGGCAAATGTCAGCCAGAAGAAGAAAATGGCAAATGCTACAATATGGCGGCTGCGGAACTTCCACACCGCGATAACGCCCAGTGCAAGCGTAATCAGTAATGGAATGATCGCCCTGACATCCGCGAAACCGATCAGGGGAATCTGCTTCGGATAATAATCATGGGTCAGAGGGTGGGGAAACAAAAGGAGGAGGAAATACTTTCCCCAGGTGAGCAGGATGGTTGCGTATTTCTGTTCAGCCGAGGCCTCCAGGAAAGGATTGTTGAGCAGCTCCGTATCATGCACTTCCGACATCACAAAGCCGACTGTTGCCGCCCGCAGAATAATATAGCCTCCAATCGCTGCAGCCATGGGGATCATTGAGATAAATATGTGTGAAGTCCTTCCCTTTCGGAAGAAATAGAGGGTCAGCGGCAACACCGCAAAATAGGCAAGTGCATTCTCTTTCGACAGTATGGCGAGGAAAAAGATGAGGGCCGCCCAGAACAGGTGGATCAGCTTCTGTTTCTCCGTGTACTTCAGAATGAAGTACAAAGTCCCCAAAGCTCCCAGCATGGTCAGAATTTCATCCCGGCCTTTGATGTTGGCCACGACTTCGGTATGGAGGGGATGCGCGATAAAAAGCGCCGAGGCCAGAAATGGAACTGACAAATACCATTTCCTGTTTCCCTCTTCCGGCAATAATTTACGCAGCAGATAGAACAGGAATAAACCCAGAAAAATATAAAGTACAAGATTGATCAGGTGCCCCACAAAGGGGTTTAATCCGAAGATTTCATATTCAACGGCAAACATGACCTGCGAAAGCGGTCTGTAGCGCCCCCCCGGAAGCAGGTTCCCTTTCCCCAGAAAGCCAATGAAGGCATCGTGCGTCATGATGTCGGGAATGCCTTCGATACCCTTCTTTGTAAATTCGTTCCCGGTGATCATCAGGGTATCATCGAGCGCATAATCCATGTCGAGAGTATTCACGTAAAGCGCCAGAGCAAGCAACGCAAGGAAAAGATATTGTATGCGCAGCGGAGACCAAGCCGCAGCGGTGCCGGGTTTCTTATCCGCTTGCTTAGGGGATACTTTAACAGGCTTACCGTTTGGTTTGACGGCCTGCTTCCTGATCTTCTGATTACCCTTCATACTTTAAAAGGCTTTGATTGATTTGCTGTTATAACTCTTCACGGATTTCTGCTGCTTGCTGCCCGGCCTGTGATGGCATTGTATTTTCCTCGCCGTCCTTTTGATAGGATGCAAACATCTGGCGGTAAGGAAAAAGTGAATTCACAAAGGGAGTCAGCAAAGCTGATACGATGATACTGATCAGCACTACCGCAAAGACCAGTCCCTGAATATCTCCGCTTCCGGGCACGCCGGCGGTAAGGGGCATTCCGGCAAGAACCGCGGCGGCCAGGCCTTTGGGCACCATAACCGAGGCTATGCGGACCGACTGTCTGTCTCTCTTTTTCGAAAATGCCAGCCATGTTATGGGGACACGCATCACGAAAACAAGAAGGACGATCAGGCCGCCCATCAGGTATAGCTGCCAGGATTCAAACTGAATGGATATGCCCAGGTAAAGAAAGAAAAAGGTCTTAAGCAGAAAAACAGATTCACTGAAGAAGTTCTTTTCCTGCTCGTTGATCCTGTTGAACACCAGTTCCCGGCCGCTTTTCAGCTTCTTCCCTTCCGGCAGGTTCCCCAGGGTGATTCCAAAGGTGAGTGCCGTGATCGCACCACTCAGGCCCAGCATTTCTGCCAATCCGAAAAGAATAAAAACAAAAGCGAGTGTTGTGAACATGGTATTCGGGTAAGCCCTGACCCATTTCAGTAAAAGCATCCATCCTATACCTCCTGCAATACCGATCAGAGCGGCAAAAATCAGGGTGCTGGTCAGAGACCAAACCACGCTTCCAGTTCCGATACTTTCATACCCTGTTCCGGCATCAATCAGAACAAAAGTGCAAACAATGCAAAGTACATCTGTCAGTGCAGATTCGATCATCAGCACACTGTACACGGGCTCCTTTACCTTCAGGCTCCTGATCATGGGGATGACCACTGCCGAAGAGGTACCTCCCATAATGGTCCCGCACAGCATGGCCGGGATGATTTCCATTCCGATCAGCCAGTAGGCCACCGCGAAGCAAATACCCGCCGTCAGCAGGAAAGTCAGCACGGTAAGCACACTCATTGGAAGCGCGGCCTTTTTCATTTCAGATAAACGGAGGCTCGTCCCGCCTTCGAATAAGATCACGATCAGGGCAACGGTTGTCAGGACATTCCCGAAAGTTCCGAAATGGAGGGGGCTGATCCATCCGGCAAGCGGCCCGATACCGATGCCTATCAGCATTAGCAGCAGAACATCCGGAATCCTGGTCTTCTCAAACAGGGTTGTAAAGAGATGCGATAAAAAAATGATCAGGCCAATGGAAAGAATGAATATCCACATTCTTATAACATCTTTAATTATTTATTCAATGCATCCAATCCCTGCCGGCTGAGTTCATGTGCGGGTTGCAGTATAAGGGCTTTTTCCCAGGCAAGACGCGCCCCGTCTCTGTTATTGACCGTAAACAAGAGTCCGCCCAGGTTATACCAGTAATCCACATTCACGGAATCAACAGCCAATGCCTTTCTGATGCTTGCTTCCGCCAGGGGGTAGTCCTTCATATCAGCATACACCAGGCCCATGTAGAACCATGCCGGATGGTAAAGAGAATCGTAGGAGAGCGATCTCCGGAAAGCCTGAATGGCTTCCGGACCACGGGTTTGCTTCCCGAGTTCCTGTCCTCTGCTGAGCCAGCCGCTCTTCAGATAATCCCTGTTTTGTGCCACACGGTTGCTCCAGGGCTGCAAAACGGCGTGCCGGTCCCAGTAATACTGCGCAGAATCATATTCACCCAAATAGAACCAGGCAGTCCCCAGATCAAGCAGGTTGTCCGGGTAATCGCTGTAAATCACGTATGCCCGGTTCAGGTACACAAGAGCATCTTTCATGAAGGCCTTTCTTTTCTGCTCATCCTGTTCTTCCCGGCCCCTGTTAATATATACATCGCCCGCCGATTTATTCAAACGGGCGCTTTTCGGTGCATGCTCTACATCACTCAGAAAAAGCGTATCGCTGTTTTTCCAAACGGCATTGCGGCTCATGGTTTTCACCGAGAAAATGATCAGAACTGCAAGCAGAGTCATGCTTGCTGTTCTGATCAGCCATTTCTTTTCACTGATTCTCCTGTACAAGCTGAAAAGCAGAATGCCCAAAGCCAGCAGTACAGGCAGTGAGGGGGTGAACAGGAAACGCTCCGCCATAGTAGCCGCCAGTCCTGCATATACATGGCTGTAGATACTAATGCTTGCCAGGAAAAATAATATACACCATGCTATGATATCCTTTCTTCTGAAAAGGCTTATCGCCCCGGCCAGCATACCGCCATAAATCAGCAGGGAAAACAGAGGCCAAAAACTCCAAAGCGACTTCAGGGGTGTTTCTGCCCAGCTGTAATCGCAGGAAAGGGGAAACGGAAATACCATTAAACGAAGGTAATCCAGCAATACAAAAAGGATAGTTCCCGCCCGTTCTGAGAAACCGGGAATATGCCAGATGAAATTATCCAGGAAAACGATCTGTTCATTAGCTGATTCCGTGAACATCAGCCGCATCACCATGAAAATGGCCACAGGTAGCAGGTAAGGTAATGAAAGGAGAAGGATCCCCTTTAATTTCTCATGGCTCATGAAATAGAGACTCAGCGGGATCATCGGAAAGAGTGTGATGATATGCTCTTTGGACAGCAGGCCGATCATGAACATACTGACACTGATAGCCATCCAGAACTTCCTTTTGGTATCAAGATACCTGAAGAGGGCCAGAAATGTCAGAACAAAACCGAAAAGAAAGCTGATCAGTTCATCACTGCTTTTAATATTGGCCACCACCTCGGTATGGACCGGATGGACCACAAAAAGAAGGGAAACCATCAGACTCAGCCATGACGGATAATCTTTCAGTATCCTTCGGATCAGCAGGTAAAGGAGGAAAGAAGTAAGTGCGAACATCAGCACGCTGATAAAGTGCTGGGTGTGGGGAGCCAGACCGAAAAGTTCGTATTCCAGGGCAAAGAGCGTTTGTGTGAAAGGACGGTAGGCCCCGAAATTCTGTTGGTTGAAACCATACATATTGGTCGTGGTCCAAATCTCCGGTAGTCCCTGCAATCCCTTTTTTACTGAAGCATTCAGCCTGTACACAAGGTCGTCGTCAAGCGCATAATCATGAAAGATCGTATTGCTGTACAGAATGAAAGCAAGGGCAAAAATCAGCAGGCCGGCTGACAGATGCATTCTGAAAGGCGTTACGGATGCGGGACTGAGCAAATAAGTACGTACCAGTAATGCAAAGGAGGGTCTGGCTTCAGAGGGCGCGGATTTATCATTCCCGGACCTGGCAGTTGTGCTGCTGCGCTTCTTAACGGGATGCTTTCTGTTCTGCGGTTTCATCAGGAATGATCCTATTCAAAATCGGGATATAGCAAATACTTTTTTCTGATCTCTTTGAACTTCTTCAGGTCTTCCTGCCAGCTTTTCCGGATATCTTCTTCTTTCATCCCCTGGGTGATCTGCAAACGAAGCTGATCACTTCCGGCAAGTTTATCAAAAACATTGTTGAAGAAACTGCCTTTATCCTTTAGCTGTGCATAGGTTTCCAACAGCCAGAAAAGGTAGATCTGTCCTGAATTCTTGATATAAGCTTCTGAAAAATCACCCAGTTCATAACCCTGGCAAAGCAATCCTTCATAAGGCGGGTCGGTAGCCACACCCGGAATGTCCACAGGGGTGAAAGTAGTGTGCGCATCTTTCAGATCGGGATGCCCGATCTGCTGAAACGGCAGCCCGGTACCTCTTCCGACACTCACCAGGGTCCCTTCAAAAAGACAGAGGGAAGGATAGAGCCATACCGATGCCATATTGGGCAGGTTGGGTGATGGTCGCAGCGGAAGATGATAATAGCTGCTGTGGGTATAATTCTGAACGGTAACATACTTCAGATCACAACGCACAGCCTTGTTCAGCCAGCCTTCACCATTGAGCATGCAGGCATATTCCGCGATGGTCATGCCGTGTACAATGGGAACCGCGTTCATCCCGATGAAAGAAGCGAATTCCTTTTTCAGCACGGGACCGTCAACATAGTGTCCGTTAGGATTCGGCCGGTCCAGCACAATCACTTGCTTCTTCTGTTCCGCACAGGCTTCCATCACATAATTCAAAGTTGAGATATATGTATAGAAACGCGCCCCCACATCCTGGATATCGAAAATCACCACATCCACATCTGCCAGGTCTTCCGGTGAAGGTTTCCGCTTTTTCCCGTACAATGAGACCACCGGAAGTCCGCTTTTCTGATCAACCTGGTTGCCGACCACTTCTCCGGCTTCAGCATTTCCCCTGAAGCCATGCTCGGGGCAAAAGACTTTCTGAACCTTCATTCCTGCTTTGATCAGGCTGTCGACAAGGTGTTGCTTTCCAATGGTCGCGGTATGATTCGCCACCACGGCAATCCGCTTATCCCTGATCCAGGGAAAGTACAGTGTTGTGCGCTCTGCTCCGGTCAGTATGTCAGCAGGGTAAATATCTTTCTCTTCTGTCATCACCTGATACTGAGCCTTTGGCCTCACCGGAATCATCAGGAGGAAAACAGTTAATGCTGTCGTTAGCAGCAAAACGCGGATCAGGCAGTATTTTGTCATGGCTTCAATCTATGGGTATATGTGGTATTATCGGACAATCCCTGATTTGTGTTACATTTGCAAGGATAATTTTGAACAGCCAGCCACGAAAATAAAAAAATTCAGGCATTGAACACCGAATTTTTTATAGCGCGCCGCATTCTTTCCGGACGGAAGAACAGCTTCTCGCGACCCATCGTGCGAATAGCCATCATCAGCATCGCACTCAGCATCGCTGTAATGATCATTGCTGTTGCCATGGTCACAGGTTTTCAGAAAGAGATCCGGGAGAAGGTCATTGGTTTTGGCGCCCATATCCAGATCAGTAATTTTGATTCCAACAACTCTTACGAATCAAGCCCGGTTAATATCGGCCAGCCCTTTTACCCCTCCCTTGCCGATGAACCCGGCATCAGGCACATACAGGTGTACGCGATCAAGGCCGGGATCATCAAAACCAGGGAAGAGATTGAAGGGGTTGTTCTCAAAGGGATAGGAGCTGATTATGACTGGAGCTTCTTTGCTGATAAAATCATTGAAGGACGTCATTTCACAGTTTCCGATACAGGCCGCACCAATGATGTTCTGATCTCACTCACCCTGTCAAAACGTCTGCGCCTTGCAACGGGTGACGACCTGATCATGTATTTCATCCATGAAGGACGCGAACAACCCAGTGTCAGGAAATTCAACATCTGCGGGATCTATAATACCGGATTGGAAGAATTTGATAAGACCTATGTGATCGGCGATATCGGGCACATTCAGAAACTGAATCAGTGGGACAGCACCAAAGTGGGAGGTTTCGAAGTGATGATCGACCGCTTTGAGGACCTTGACGAGGTGACGGAAACCGTTTACCGTTCGGTGGGCTACGACCTCAACGCACGCAGTATCCGTGAACTTTACCCGCAGATCTTCGACTGGCTGGGTTTTCAGGATGTGAACGTGGCCATCATCATCGTCCTTATGATTTTTGTTGCCGTAATCAATATGATTTCCACCCTGCTGATCATCATCATTGAAAAAACATCCATGATCGGAATCCTGAAGTCGCTGGGGGCCCTTAACTGGAGTGTCAGAAAGATCTTTCTGTACAACTCCGCCTACCTGATCGCCTATGGTATGTTGTGGGGAAACCTCTTTGCACTGCTGGTTTGTTTACTGCAGCAATATTTCGGAATCATCAGACTCGATCCTGCTTCCTATTACGTGAATACCGTCCCGGTGAACCTTGACCCGATGAATTTTATTCTGATCAACGGAGGAACCCTGCTCACATGTACCATTGTTCTCATAATACCAACCTATATTATCACCCGGATCTCACCTGTGAAGGCCATCCGGATGGATTAAATTATCCGTCATATGAAAAAGCTGATTATTCTTACCATGACATTTCTTTGGATTCACGCGGTCTCAGCGCAAACTTACCTGCTCGGCCCTCAGGAATTCAACAGCAACATCATGACCCATGGCACGAGTGCGCCGACTACTGCGTGGTTTGCTCCGGATTTCCACACCCCGATTGCCTGGGTCAGCAGCGGGGGTAACCCCGGCGGGTATATTGGTTTTTCCGGAAGCTGGAATGATTACTGGGGGAATTTTGTCAGGCTTCCGCAGATTAATTGCAGCGGGCATGATACCGTAATCCTGTCCTTCGACATGTCACATTCCTATTTCGCAGCCCAGCCCAACGACTGGATCCGCTTTTATCTGTGGGACCAGGGTGGATCAGGGCAGTACCGCAACAATGTGGCCGGTGTGAAGATCGACGGGGTGGAATCCATGGTGAGTTTCGGTGCAAACGGTTATGGTTTCAGATTCAATGTAGCCCGCACCTGGGCCAGGGTGGAAGTTAAATTCTATCTGAATAATGTGATCAACAAAACCAATGTGCTGTTTTACTTTGAACCCAATTGTTCATACAACAACTCCAACACCTATTTTGTCCGATTCGATAATGTGGGGATCACCACCAATCCTGTTCTGCAAGCTGCCCAGATCGACGGACAATCCGGGAACCGAAGCCGTTGCGAGGGCGACAGTGTAACTTTCACCGTCTATGCAAGCGGCACAGCTCCCCTCTCCTATCAATGGAAAAGAAACGGCTTCCCGATGGCGGGTGCCGACTCCTCTGTATTGTACATCCCCTCGGTTACTACCGACACTGCTGGTACTTATTATTGCGTGGTCAGCAACGGACTGGGGAGCGATTCTTCTTCCGCGGTCACCCTTACCGTATGGAATCTTCCTCAGGTGGATCTGGGGAATGATACCACGCTCTGTGTGAACCAGACCCTCGCTCTTGATGCAGGACCTTCCTTTTCATCCTACAACTGGTCCAGCGGGGGCAGCGGACAATTCGAAAATATCATAGGCTCCCTGCTGGGCATCGGATCTCACCTGATCAGCGTAATGGTAACAGATGGCAACGGTTGCTCAGCATCAGACGCGATACTGGTGACTTTTGATCCCTGCACAGGAGAGGATGAATATTCCTCACGTATATTAAAGGTATTTCCCAATCCGGCATCCGGATCCTTCCGCATCATGCATCCGGGGCCGGTTGAATCTCTCGTCATCACTGATCTGCAGGGACGCACAGCCGCATCCTTCACCTCTGATGCGCTTACGGCAGAGGTGCATTGTGATCAGCTCCTGTCCGGTTTTTATATCATTCAATGCCTGTTGAAAGACGGCAGTTCTGAATATCTGAAAATACAAATCATACGATAAAACTGTGACACGCATCGGCCTGATTTCCGATACCCACGGCTACCTTCACCCTGCCCTCCCTTCGTTCTTCAGCGGGGTAGACGAGATCTGGCATTGCGGAGACATTGGCAATGAAGGGTTATTGAATGCTTTGAAGAAGATCCGCCCGACCCGGGCGGTTTATGGGAACATCGACGGTCAGGACATCAGGAAGCAGTGCAGGGAAATCGAGATTTTTACCTGCGAATCGGTTAAGGTGCTGATGACCCATATCGGCGGGTATCCCGGACGGTATGAGCCCCGGATCAGAACAACGATCATTCGTGAAAAACCCGGACTCTTCGTTTGCGGACATTCCCACATTTTAAAGGTGATCTATGACCAGAAGCATGAACTCCTGCATATTAATCCGGGGGCTGCAGGTAAATTCGGGCTTCATCAGATCATCACTATGATCAGGTTTGAGATCGAAGGCAGCGAGATCAGGAACCTTGAAATCTCTGAAAACAAGAAGTGATTATTTCACTATGGAAGACATCATATACAGCAGCCGGAAAACCCACATTGTCAACCTGATCATCCTCTACATCATCCTCTGGGCGCTTTGTCTGGCTCCCCTGTTCTTCATTCCGCTGAATTACTGGTGGCTTTATCTCCCGGGCACATTACTGCTGCTCGTCCTGGCCTTTGTTTTTATACGGAAGAACAGTATTGTGATTGAATTCAGGGAACAGCATTTCAGCGTCCGCTGGTTGTTCCGCAGAAAAGATGCATCGGTGATCAGGCACCACTATTCGGAGGTTGATGCGGTCTGGTACGATCAGAACTCCCGCCGTTCAAAGGGGGCATTAAAGATCCGCCTTTCAGAATCCGGGCGGTCTTACCTGATTTCCATGGCAGGAGAAAACGAAGAA
Organism: uncultured Bacteroidota bacterium; assembly: GCA_937934705.1. Classification (GTDB taxonomy): domain Bacteria; phylum Bacteroidota; class Bacteroidia; order Bacteroidales; family CAIWKO01; genus CALGYY01. The sequence continues at coordinate 631 of CALGYY010000240.1, read as the reverse complement.
AAAGTCAGGCAGGTGCTTTCCTTATTTGAAAGCAAGAGAATCAAAACACACATCCGTTAAGGGATCAGCGAAGGCGGTCAGCAGAGCGCACCCTGAGTTCATCCTTGCGAATGGCCCGGTTGGCAAGGACCAGGAAGACCAACGGGATCACCACGATATAGCTTCCGGCTTCAAAATCAGCCCTGGCTTTCAGGTCTTCAGAGATGCTGTCGCTGTAAAAGAACATGCCGGCGATCAGGGCCACATTCAGCAGCAGGGCCACTGCAGTGAGACGGCTCTGAACCATACGCTTCTTAAAAAGAAAAATAATGATGAGCGTCAAAAAGATGAGCAGAACCACTGCAGCAAGCAAGGGGATGGCTCCCTGGTTCAGGCTCTCCCCTTCCATGAGTCCCAGGATAGAAAGCTCGAGGGTTCGTGTAGCGTTGGTAAATGAAGCAAAGGGAAAGAAGAACAGGCAAACGTAGGAAGCAGTTGCCAACAGGAGGTAAAGGCTTTGAATACGCTGTATCATAATGAAGGTTTAAGGCTCAAAGATAGGAATTTTTGTGAAGACTGAATGCTACCGAGACAATGGTCACAGCCAGGTCCTGATCTGAGCGGTTTCAATATCATTCATGCAGCGGAAGTG
>CALGYY010000239.1 GCA_937934705.1 uncultured Bacteroidota bacterium | reverse complement strand
AGATAAAGGAATGTGACTGGAGTTCAGACGTGTGCTCTTCCGATCTCCAACAGCCTGACATTCCTGGTTAAGATTATTGGTTGCGGCACATCGGAGTTAAGTTTTCTGAAGCAGGGTGATTTATTGAACGTGATTTTCCCATTGGGTACGGGTTTCGGAATAGAAACACCGCATGATGCCCTGCTGGTGGGAGGCGGATGCGGCTCAGCTCCCTTGCTGTATCTGGCCCGTTCACTTCAAGCATCCGGAAAGAAAACAAGGATACTTCTGGGGGCCCGCACTGCGGAAGAACTGATGGAAGCAGATGAATTTGCAAAATACGGTGAAGTATTCCTTTCGACGGATGACGGAAGTCTTGGCGAGAAAGGATTCGTTACGCAACATTCATTATGGCAGAGTATTGCACAGTTTACGAAAATATTTTGCTGCGGACCAGAAGCCATGATGAAGGCCGTTGCAGCCATGGCTAAAAAGAAGGCGATAGAATGCGAAGTGTCTCTCGAAAATACGATGGCCTGCGGCATAGGCGCCTGCCTCTGCTGTGTCACTGAAACAATAAGAGGGCATGAATGTGTTTGTACGTCCGGACCAGTGTTTAATATTAATGAACTCAAATGGCAGATTTAAGTGTATCCATCGGCGCATTAAAGTTGAAAAATCCGGTGATGACGGCCTCCGGGACATTCGGTTACGGAACTGAATTTGGGGATTTCATGGATGTGAGCCGTCTCGGCGCCATTCTGGTCAAAGGAACCACGCTTAACCCCCGTGAAGGGAATCCCTATCCGCGGATGGCAGAGACGCCTTCGGGTATGCTCAACGCAGTTGGACTGCAAAACAAGGGGGTCAGCTATTTCACTGAGAACATCTACCCGCGGATCAGCGAATACCAGACCCACATTATCGTAAATGTGAATGGTTCTGCCATTGAAGAATATGTTGAACTGACAGAGCGGCTGAGTGTTCTTGAAAAAATCCCGGCGATAGAACTCAACATCTCCTGTCCGAATGTTAAAATGGGAGGCATGGCTTTCGGCACCAGCTGTGAGGCGGCATCAGCAGTCACCCGTGCAGTCAGAAAGGCCTGGAAGAAGACCCTCATCGTCAAGCTCTCACCCAATGTCACCAGTATCGCCGATATCGCCCGCAGCGTTGAAGCCGAAGGGGCAGATGCCGTATCACTGATCAATACTTTGCTGGGCATGGCCATCAATGCTGAAACCAGGAAACCCTTGCTGAGCACAGTCACAGGAGGTTTGTCTGGTCCGGCTGTAAAGCCCGTCGCCCTGAGAATGGTTTGGCAGGTGGCCCAGGCTGTAAAAATCCCGGTGATCGGAATGGGGGGGATCATGAATACGGCAGATGCTGTTGAATTCATGCTGGCAGGTGCAACTGCCGTTCAGGTTGGAACGGCAAACTTCATCGATCCTGCAGTCTGCGTCAGTATTATTGATGGGCTTGAAGACTATATGAACCGGCACGGAATAACTTCCGCAAGGGAACTCACCGGGGCCATGCTGAGCTAGCTCTTCGCTTTTTTTCTGTAAATACTCGTTTGCTTCCTGATCGATTCAGTATGAATGGCTTTCAGGATAGTATCAAGAAATGCAGTCGACAAGCCCCCCTTTCTTCCCTGAATCAGCATCGATTCCATGACTTCACGCCATCTCTTAACCTGCAATATGGCCAGGTTATGACGCCGCTTATAATCTCCGATACGCTCAACAATTTTCATTCTCTGCACCAGAAGATCGATCAGCTGGGCATCAACAGAATCTACCTGATCGCGCAGGGGTTCCAGGCTTTCAAGGTAGAGTGCCCGTTCTTTGTCCTGATCCCTGAATACCAATCCCTGCAGGAGTTTATTGAACGCCAGTGGTGTAAGCTGTTGCCGGGCATCACTCAGTGCCGATGAAGGACGGTAGTGCGTCTCTATCATCAAACCGTCCATATTCAGATCCAGAGCCTTTTGTGCCACTGCTGCCACTGTTTCGCGCTTGCCTGCAATGTGACTGGCATCGCAAATCACCGGGATCTCGGGGAACCTGAGTTTCATCTCAATGGCCAGTTCCCATTTCGGGATATTCCTTAAACTGCTTTTCTCGAAAGGATAGAACCCCCTGTGAATGGCCGCAAGGGTTTTCACACCTGCTTTTTGCAACCTTTCCAGCGCTCCGCCCCACAGCTCCGGGTCAGGGTTCAGCGGGTTTTTTACCATCACACAGCAATCGGCCCCTTTTAGCTCGTCAGCAATGATTTGAACAGAAAAAGGATTGGAGACCGTGCGGCTTCCAAGCCAAAAAATCCTGATCCCTGCTTTAAGACAAGGTTCAATATGTTCCGGAAGAGCTACCTCAGTGCAAACCGGAAGCCCTGTGACCTTTGTAACCTCAGATAACCAGGGTATGGCCTTGAGTCCATAACCCGTGAAACTGGCCGGTCGCGTGCGCGGTTTCCAGATACCCGCCCTGAAAATATGAACCCTCCCCGTTGCCTGGAGCAAACGGGCTGTGATGAGAAGCTGCTTTTCACTCTCTGCACTGCAGGGCCCGCTGATCATCAAGGGCCCATCGTCCGGAAATTGAAAGGATGTCCGGCAAAGCGTTTTTGCTTTCATCATTTTCATTTTACAAAACTACGCATTTCAAGCCATTTCAATTCTGGCACTATCATTGAATCAGTCTTCAATCATAAATAAAACAAGGAGGACCATATTATGAAAAAGTTAATGTTTACCCTGGCCGTCTGCATCGGAGTCCTCAGTGCACGAGCATCTTACCTGCCGTCAGAACTGACTATCCGGATGTGGGATTATTCAATTATTTCAGTCGTTTTCGACGGACAAGTATATGATCATTACAACACGGCTTACACCATTTCAGGAATCAACGGGGGTCGTCACTATATGAAGGTGAACCGCTATTTCACTACACCCAATGGCGGTGTAAGCAGCTTCCCCAAAATGGTCTTTTCAGGATATATCACCATCCGTCCGGGACTTTCCGTTGATGCCATGATTGATCATAACAGCCGGTTGGTGATCCTGAGTGAAACCAGCCTTACCCCCGCAAATCCATACAACAACCCCTATCACAACAACCCGCACGACAACTATTATACTCCTTACTACAATGATGGATATGCTTCTTATTCAGGAATGAACCACTATGATTTCAATGAGCTTAAAGCAATCGTAAGCAATACTTCATTCGATAACACAAGGCTGACGATTTGCAAACAGGCCATCAGCAGCAACAGGATTTCCAGCAGCCAGGTTTTTGAGCTCATGACCTTGCTGACCTTTGAATCCAATAAGCTCGATCTGGCCAAATACGCCTGGTTCTATGTCACCGATAAAAATCGTTACTATCTGGTTAACAATGCTTTTACGTTCAGCAGTTCGATTGATGAACTCAACCGTTTTATCTCTTCTCACTAACTACTGCTGTAATTCCGGAGGCTGTCTCAAAAGGACAGCCTCTTTTTTTTAATGTTGACAGGCCTGCGGTTACCTGTTTGCATTAAACCTTTAGTAGAACATCACCTATAGTGCATTTTCTCAAATGACTATTTTTGCGGGTAAATTCCAGGTAAAATGACAACAGATATCGGAATAAACGGTTTTGGCAGGATAGGGAAGAAATTGTTCCGGATACTGATCGATAGCGAAGACATCAGAATAAGAGGAATTAATGACCTGATGGATGATGACACCCTCATTCACCTGATCAGGTACGACAGCACCCACGGGCGTTTTCATGGTGATATTCAAAAATGTGAAGGCGGGATACTGGTCAACGGGCAACGTATCCATACCGGGGCTCACAGAGATCCCTCAGAGATCCCGTGGAAAGATTGGGGGGTACGGTTGGTGGTAGAATCATCCGGTCTGTTTACCAATCGGGAAGGAATGAACCGCCATCTGATGGCAGGAGCAGAGAAAGTGCTTCTCTCCTGTCCTCCTTCCGGACCGGTCGACAGGACCATCGTGATCGGTGTGAATGATCATATGCTGGAAAAGGGCGACCGTTTCATCTCCAATGCTTCCTGCACGACCAATTGCCTGGCACCGGTAATTATGCTGCTCGAACGTGAGTTCGGGATTGACCGTGCCTTCATGAATACGGTCCATCCTTTCACCAACAATCAGGTGATCATTGATGCCCCGCACAAAGATTTGCGCAGGGCACGGACTGCTGGTGTCAATATTATTCCCACGACAAGTACGGCGATTGAAGCCCTGTTCAGTGTGATGCCTGAAATGAGGGGCCGTTTCGACGGCCTGGCAGTCAGGGTTCCGGTTCACGACGGATCCCTGATTGAGATCAGTGCGATTCTGAAAAGAAGAAGCTGTGTTGAGGAGGTTAACCGGCTGATGCAAAGGGCATCGGAAAGTGAAATGAAAGACATCCTCAGCTGCACTTACGATCCCATCGTGTCTTCTGATATTATAGGTGATTCCCATTCCGCCATTATAGATACACTATCTACGCGGATGCTGGGAGAGAATTTCCTGCAAATGATCATCTGGTACGACAATGAAAGCGGTTATTCACACCGCATGGCGGACCTGATCAGAAAAACAGGAAAACTACTTTAGGAACGTTTCAGTTCCTTATAGGCCAGCCAGGCCATAAGTCCCATCCCTGTTCCGAGTGCTGATTCATCGATGTCGAAAGTAGCCGTGTGCAGGTTGGATGAGATGCCTGCCTCTTTGTTACCTGTTCCCAGACGATAGAAGCAGGCGGGAATGATCTGGGAATAGTAGGCAAAGTCTTCAGCGGTCATTCTCAGGTCAAGTTCCTCCACATTTTCTGTCCCGAGGTAATCCTGTGCATCACGGAATGCGTGGCGGGTTGTGATATCGTCATTGACCAGATACGGATATCCACGGTCGATGAACACATCACAGCCTCCACCCATACTCTCAGCCAGTTTCTCCGCCATATGTGTTATTCTTCGATGTGCTTCGGCCCGCCAATCTTCATCATACGTTCTGAAGGTTCCCTCGATAATGACCTGATCGGGGATGATGTTGGTCCGCCCGTTGGCAACCACTCTTCCGAATGAGAGGACACTGGGAACTGACGGACTGGCGTTACGGCTCACGATCTGCTGAAGGGCCACAATGATATGCGCGGCGATCAGCACCGGGTCGACGTTAATATCCGGTGTGGCGGCATGCCCGCCCACGCCTTTGACGGTAAGATAGATTTCATCCGTAGACGCCATGTACATCCCGCTTTTCATTCCCACTTTTCCGGCCTCCAGCCCCGGGAGAACATGTTGTCCGAAGATAACCGCCGGTTTTGGATTTTCCAATACGCCTTCGCTGATCATCACCGATGCTCCGCCGGGATATTTCTCTTCAGAAGGCTGAAAAATCAGCTTGACAGATCCCGAAAACTCTGTTCTGATCTCCCGCAGGATGCGGGCTGTGCCCAATAATGAAGCCATATGGGCATCGTGCCCGCAGGCATGCATCAGGCCGCTCTTTGCGGATTTGTAAGGGGAATGATTCAATTCATTGATCGCCAGCGCATCCATATCCGCCCGTAAGGCAACCGTCTTGCTTTGAGGAGAAAGGCCTTCGATCATTGCAACCACGCCTGTTCTGGCCACTCCCTTTGTATAAGGAATATTCATCTCATCAAGCCTGGCGCAAATGAACTTCGCCGTTTCAACCTCCTCAAAGGCCAGTTCCGGCTTGCTGTGCAACTGGCGCCTCCATTGGATCACATCCTGAAGATATTGTGCGGCCAGCTCCCTGATCCGGGTTTTGATTTTCTGAGACATCTTGAAAGTATTATCGCTGAATGACAAAATTAGGAATTATTCCTCAGGGGAAAATATTCAGTCCTTGTTGTAAACGCAGTGAATGGCGATTACGGTATCTCCCAACGGGATCGTTTGTTGCAGCGTGACCACCGGCCACTGGTCGGAATAGAAACGTACAGATGTGCCATCTGCGGCCAATATCCTGCGATTAACACGATCATAAGCCAGGGCCGCGGAATTCAGTCCCGGGGTCATCATGAGGAGGTTATAATTGCCGGTGAGCAGTCGATAAATTCCATCTTCGTGAGCTGCGAGTATGAAATCATCCACCC
>CALGYY010000238.1 GCA_937934705.1 uncultured Bacteroidota bacterium | reverse complement strand
GCCCTGATTTCCAATAAAAAAGAGAGGCTGCCCTTTTGAGACAGCCTCTTTTTATTTTGCATGATGTATTATTACAATCAGTCAAATAATTTTATTTCTTGATCAGGTGAATGCTGCCTCCTGATCCATTTCTGATAAGGTATAAACCTGAAGGGAGTTGGGAAATGTCAATCGCATTGTCACCTTCATTCAGCATGATCTTCATAACCATTACACCTGCAGCATCCAAAACGGTAATTTCCTGAGCCATGCCGGTACTGATGATGATCTGGTTTGTTGCCGGATTCGGATTAACCATGAAAGGATATGCATTCTGATTCTCAGCGACGCCCACCGTCGTGATGTTAACGCAGGCAGAGGTGTCGGCACAGGCTCCCATGGTTACAATAACCGCATACTGCCCGTTTGCAGAAGGGGTGAAGCTTTGGTTGGTTTCTCCAATGATAGCAGAATAACCCGTAACGCAGTTAACCCATTGGTATGTTGTAGCAATTGCCTCATCTGCTGTAATGGTAATGCCGGTTGTTGATGTGCCGGTATTGACCGGAGCCGCTTCGGTCAGGTTCGTGATCAGTATGCTGTCGCAACCGGCGGAATTCGTAAAGACATTGTAATATGTGCCTGTGCTGTCATAAGTCATCCCTGCTACCTCGTAGGTTTCACCAAAGCAGATACTGATGTTTTGCACTTCTGAGGTTTGCGGTGCAAAAACAGCGTGAATGGAATGAGGAGCCGTGACATCATAAAATGTAAATGTTACCGTACTGTCGACCGAGGCGCCGTCAACAATAAGGTCAACCAGGCAGTAACCGGAATCCGCAACAAAGGTGAATGACTGGTCTTCACATGGATATACGTGAACAGGTCCCGGGGGGCTGATCGAACCGCCTGAATTGCTGCTGGCACCAATAACATAGCTGAAATTGCTGTAAACTTTAATATCATCGATAGCCACGCCTGTGTAGGCTACAGATGCGTCAGTGGTAAGCTGAACCTTCAGACGGATCGGGCTGCCTGCAAAAGCACTGATCAGTCCATAGTTTTCTGCCCATCCGCTTGTCTGGTTAATGGTTATTGTGGGATTGCTCACGGTTATATTCTGGCTGGCTCCGTACCATGTGTAGAGCGTTTGGGTCAGGCCGCTTCCTCCAAGTTCTTCAACACTCACAAGCAGTTTGTCGTAGGAAGCACTTTCCATATGGCTTTTCAAGGCATAAGAGATCCAGATGCTGCTGGGGGGGATACAACCAAGATCAATAGTGTCGGAATACCATATCATGTCAGCACTGTTATCATATGAGGCGTCCAGATCGGTTTTCCAGCAATTAACTCCGCTAAAAGCAGAATTCACTGGTGCCTGAGAGGGTGTTCCCCATTCCCATTCATCCAAAGTTCCGCTGTGGGTGGCGTCACCCGGTCCGGCCTCGAAATCCTCGCTGTACAGCAAATGATAAGCACTGAGATCCGGAACAGTATCCGGCAGTAATTCCAGTCCCCATCCGTTGAGTGTGCCTGTGTTACTTGCGGCATCATCGTACAGATAAAGCGTCCATACCCCCTGAGGATTCATCCCTTTGAAGTACTCGAGCCAACCCTGCAACTTGGGTTGATAAACCATCCCTGAGTCAACAGTATAGGAACTGATGGGAATACCGGCCCAATCATTTAGTTTTAGATCCATATGTTGTTGCGTGGATGAACCGATGTCGCTGAACAACTGAACCATCGTCCCGTTGGGAGCCATCAGTACGGCATCAATATCAGTCATATTCAGGTGGTTCACGTCCAAATTGACCCTCATATCACGGATGCGGAAACTATCGGTGATGGTCAGTGTGGATACCGCCAGAGCGTTGGTATTCAGCTCGGAAATTGTCTGTGGCACATCAGTGCTGGTATAAGTCAGGTATCCTGGCTGTTGCGGGGAAGTTGCAACGGACATATGATATGTGTAGGTGGGGTCTCCCAGTGTTGAGGGGTGGTAAACATAAATATAATAGCTTCCCGAATCTTTCACGGTCAGAAAAAATGCTTCTGCGTTCGGACTGGTGACAGAAGCATCATTCACGATTAGAAAAGTACCTGCGTTGCTGAAAGGGCCGAGACCGATGGCTCCGTTCCATGTTGCGCCATCCCTCTCAGGATCCAGGTCCAACAACAAGCTAACCGTTTGTCCGGCATTCATACTGATCTGGAAAAGATCAACATCCCCTGCTGAACTGATGGAGCCAGAGACAACCCCCAGAGTGGGGATGCTCTGTGCGGTAACCAAAGCATCATTGGGTTCAGTTTCCGGAATGCTTGAATTACTAAGTTTGAAATACAAATAATAAGGTCGCAATTGATTTGTCGAAGAACTGTGTCTGACCCTGATGTAATAGGTGCCATTGGCTGGTATTGTCCGCCCGGCTATGACGCTGCTCAAGGCTCCCAGTGTCCCGTCATCATTATCTGACTCCAGCACCGTTGTGGTGTCAGAAGCCAGAATCTCAATATAGGAGTCTGAAGATGCATTTGCACTGAAACTGGTCATGGTTGAAACCCAGACTTTGTCGCCTGCCTGGGCATTGAAGCTATAAATATCCACGTCCGCATTAGGGTAAATAAACCCCTTGATTCTCGTATGTAAGGCTGCGATGGGTTCTGCCTGGGTGAAATAATTGTTCGGCTCGAGTTCAACTCTGCACAGATTCTGGGCATTGGCCGTCATGCTGATGAAAGTCAGCATCAGCAGAGCAGTTTTAACCTTAAGGTAGAATTCAGTTTTCATTAGGAAAGGGTTTTGGTTGTACGCAAAAATACTGAAAAATGCTGAAGGAAAGTGATTAATCTTCATTTCGTTAACACACTAGCCCATACTTCTGCTTATATTTGCAACAGGAATGATGTTTGATGAGCCCCGACCCCAAAAATTTGCAGATTATGAAATCACTGATCAGGTTTATATTTCCGGCTTTTTTGCTCGGATTACTTTTTCTGGCCGCCTGCGAAGATCCCGATGGTCCGGATGACGGCGATGTAAGGGCAAAATACACATTTACCTGGACCTGTTCTGAGAGCGGGGGAATGAATTATCCTGTAACCATTACCGAGGATCCGTCGAATACCACTCAGGTGCTGATTGCCAACTTTCACTACCTCGGAAATTCTGAGAAAGCTTATGCCATTGCAACCAGCAATAACCTGACAATACCTTCACAGGATGTTTGCGGAAATACCGTCAACGGGAGTGGCACACTGGTGAATGCCAATAAAATTACCCTCAGGTATTACGTCAACAATCATGTTGACATCGATACCGTAGATGCCAGTTACACGCGGTGATTAATGGGGTGGTTTGAATCTGGGCCGGCTATGATCCGGCTGTTGCTGCATGCTTTCTCCCTGGATCCGGCTTAGCTCGGCCAGGACCTGATCATAAATTTTCGAGTACAGGCGAGGGTGACTGGAATAGAATTCCATCGCTTCCGACATCCTTTTTCTGTTGATGTGGTGTTTTTCAAAGATCCATTGGAAATAGGCAACGCCCGCCTGCGCAGTAGGTCTGTTACGCTGTTGCATATCGAGTAATGCGCCTTCAGCGAGGTGAAAGTCAACAAGAATTCCCACCATGGAATCAGATGGTATAATGCCCTCCGGTGCTTCAACATAATCTTCACCGCCTTTGCAGGAGAGCAGGAAGGCAGATGCCAGAATCAGGTATTTGAGGTGTCGGAAAGATTGCATAAGACAAAAGTACTCATTAGCGGGAAAACGTAAGCGGAAGCCCGCGGTAGCTCTCGTTAAATTCTCCGTTGCAGAAAACAAGTTCACCATTGATGAAAGTGTGGGTGACCCGGTGTGAAAAGGTTTGTCCCTCAAGTGGCGACCAGGCGCATTTGTACAACAGGTTTTCCTTCTGAACCAGCCATGGGTCATCAGGCTTCACAATGATCACATCCGCATAATAATTCTTTTTCAGGAAACCTCTTTTTTCGATGTTGAAGCAGGTGGCCATGTGGTGACACATTTTTTCCGCAACGATTTCCGGGCTGAGAATTCCTTGCTGGCAAAGCTCCATCATCATGGGTAGAGCATGCTGCACGAGCGGGCCACCTGATGGACACTGAAGGTAAGGTTTGCTTTTTTCTTCCTGTGTATGGGGTGCGTGATCAGTGGCTACGACATCGATACGGCCATCAAGCAGAGCCTTCCTCAGGCTTTCACGGTCATCAGCAGATTTGATGGCGGGGTTCCATTTAATCCGCGCACCCAGTGCAGGATAATCTTCATCACTGAACCAGAGGTGATGTACGCATACTTCGGCAGTGATCCTTTTGTTTTTGTCAGGGGGTGCATTATCGAGAAGAGCGCATTCGTCAGCGGTAGAAAGGTGAAGTATATGCAGACGACTGTTGAAGCGACGTGCCAGTTCCAGGGCAATCTGTGTGCTTTTGAGGCATGCCGCGGAATTCCGGATGAGCGGATGCAGGTGATGCGGAATGTTGTCGCCGTACTGCTGCCTGACCTTATCCAGATGCTGCCTGATGATGGGTTCGTATTCGGAGTGAATCGCAATCAGTAATGGGGATTCGCGAAATATGGCATTAAGGGTTTCAGGCTGATCAACCAGCATATTGCCTGTGGAGGCACCCATGAACACTTTTATGCCGCAGGTGCGGGAAGGATCCGCGCGACGGATCTCCCCGATATTGTCGTTGGTGGCCCCCAGGTAGAATGCATAGTTAGCCATGGCATGATTGGCAGCATAAGCCAGCTTCTCATTCAGCAAGTCACAGCTTGTGGTTTGCGGAATGGTATTGGGCATGTCCATGAAAGAAGTGATGCCGCCGGCAACTGCAGCCCTGCTTTCAGATAACATATCTCCTTTGTGGGTGAGTCCGGGGTCCCTGAAATGAACCTGGTCGTCAATAATCCCCGGCATCAAATAAGCACCGTCAGCGTCAAGGCTTGTGTATCCGTTTTCCCTAAGCCAGGCGGCGGCAGGCGGTGCACCTTCGGTAATGTCTGTGATGAGTCCGTCCTTAATGAGGATACACCCGTGAATGCGGGTTCTTTCGTTGATTATGACAGCGTTGAAAATGCACCAGGATGGTGAGGATGGATTCTTCAAACCTTGAATCTTTATCTTTTTGTCTCCTGGCTGACCTTCTTGTATTTTCTTCCCCAGCTCTTCATTTTCATGGAGATGACCCCGAAAATCGCTTCCCTGAAAATGCCCTTACTCATCTTCGACTGCCCTTCGGTGCGGTCGGTGAAAATGATGGGAACTTCAGTGATTTTAAAGCCGTGTTTCCAGGCAGTGAATTTCATTTCGATCTGGAAAGCATAACCCGTGAAACGGATTCGGTCGAGTTCAATGGTTTCGAGAACGCGACGGGTGAAGCATTTGAACCCCGCAGTTGTATCACGGATCTTCATGCCAGTGATAAAGCGGACATAAGCCGATGCATAATACGACATCAGCACCCGCCCCATCGGCCAGTTAACTACATTCACACCTTTGATATATCTTGAACCGATCGCCAGATCCGCTTTTTCAACAGCGCAGGCATGGTACAGGCGCACCAGATCATCCGGATTGTGGGAGAAATCGGCATCCATCTCAAAAATGTACTGATAGCCGTTATTCAGAGCCCATTTGAATCCGTGGATATAGGCTGTTCCGAGGCCCAGTTTCCCTTTGCGTTCTTCCATGTGCAGTTTGCCGCTGAATTCTGACATCAGACGACGGACGATCTCTGCCGTTCCATCCGGTGAATTGTCTTCAACCACAAGGATGTTAAAAGGCATGGGCAATGAGAAAACCTTGCGGATGATCTTCTCAATGTTCTCCTTCTCATTATAAGTCGGTATGATAACGATGCAGTCTGCCACAGATTTTTTGGTAATTAACGGAACAAAGATATAAATATTTTGACGCAAATGAAAAGGAGCGCAAATGATTTATTTATAAGCTAATATGAAAAACTTCCGGGGCCTGCGCCGCGAGCTGACAAACATGGCCTGAGGTTTTGATTTTCTGACCATAGCGCTGATCAGTGATTTGTTCACTCATGGCAAAATAACCGGGACTAAAAAAAAGAGACTGCCTTGGAATGACAGCCTCTTTTCTTCTGCTCATTGAATATCTAGTAGACCAGGAGTTTTTTACGGTATTGCTTTTGTCCCATTTCGAGGTTCATCTGGAAAACTCCGCTTCCGAAGTTCACAGGAACACTGATTTGGTTGGCACCTTGTGCAACATCATATGCTTTCTGATAGACGAGTTTTCCCATCATATCATAAACAGTGAGATTCATCTGATCATCTCCGCCGGCAACAAAAGTGAGCGTTGTCTGGTCAACGGCCGGATTGGGATAAACCATGAGGCTGATCTCTTCGGCAGCACTTTCTGATACACTAAGAGGGGTCATCGTTGTGAAATTGATCAGACTGACCCACTCAGGATGGTCTATAAAAGGATTCCTGTTGTTCTGAACACTTTCGATATGGTCGTTGTGGGCCATTTCCCAATTGTCGACGGGATCGCTGACATGCCATCCGAGAAGTACGTTCACATCCTGACCGTAAGGATACACCACGCTGAGGTAAGTGGGCAAGCGCCAGGTATCACCGTCAACACCATCGTAGCAGAGAAGCATATAAAGCATTGAGCGGGCAACGTTACCTTTTTCCTGGTTACGGGGTTCGTAAACCGTATGACTGGCAGTATCCTGACCGTATTTACCCTCGAACCATGAAGAGGTTACGCTGCTTACTGTGCCGACCGGAAGATTCGAGCGGTAGGCATTCACATTGTTCTGGTTAACCGGACGCAGGTTGTGATAATCGGCATATTCAGGAAGTAAGTCAAAATTGGGATCATTATAGGTTGGCATCCAGCTCTGACAGAATGCGTGCTCCCTGCTGAAGTATGTCCATGACCAGGGATCAGTGTAAACGTAGTTTTCACCGGAATAAGCGCAGGTGACCACTTTTTTGGATTCACCACCGGCCAGAGTGTCCCTGTAAAGTACAGTATTTACGACAATGTCATCATAATCGCTGTAATACAGGGCAAAATGCGTGTTGATGAGGTTGTGAAGGTCCGTGATGAAAGTGGGAGCCGAGGAGTTGATGGAGTTGTAGTAGGTGCCGATCATGTCTGATGCTGTGGTGGTGTTGCCGGCAAGGTAAGAAGCCGACAGGTAGTTTTCGTAACCAGGGTATCCGTTGTAAGGAATGACAGCGAAGTAATAGCTCGTGTTCGCAACGATAAATGATGGTTTGAAATTTCCTGCCGGTCCGATATAAGCTACCTGGGCTCCGCCAAGGTACTGACCTTTCTTGTATGTGCTGCCATCTACAGGCAATTCGCCCACAGGACTGATCATACTGCCGGTTTTGCGCATCACAATATATCCGTCGGGGACGCTCGATCCGTCGGAGAAATTCACCTGAAATTCATAGGTTTTCTGGTTGGTGAATGTCAGGTTGGTCGCGTTGTCGACGGGTTCTGTGGCATAGTTTCCTTTGACGCCCCAGAGGTTAATGACGTAAGGATCCTCGTCACTGTCGCTGTTGCTGATGCTCATAGTGGCAGTTTTGGTTCCGTCAGACCCGGTCGGGTTAAAATTGAGGGTGAAGGTAGCAGAATCCTCAGGGCCGATACTGGCGGGCATACCGGTAACGCTGAACATTGACGCATCTGTACCGCTGAAATTGGTGGCAGTGATTGAGAGTGTGGAGTCTGTACCATAGTTGATGACCTTCAGTGTGGTTGATGCAGCATTACCGACTACATAAGTAGATTCATCCGGGATCACTGTGTTCACATACTTGATCTCAATTTCTTCTTCAGGTCCGGCTGCAGCCTTGGTGATCAGGATGTCATCTACGGCAACATTGCCAGCTGTTTTTTGGGTGTAAATGAAGCGGATATACCTGCTGGCCGGATTCACATTATCAGTGAAAGGGGTTGCTGTTGCCAGATCATTGGCTGGCATGTTCGAGGTGAAAACCCTGAGATCTGTCCACGTGGTCCCGTTTACGGATTCCTGAATGGAAAATGTGCCTGGTGTGAAACTGGCACCGCGGATATAATAAGATACGGTTGCAGGCATATCTGAAAAGAAAATGGTTAAATGACAGCCTGTGAAGTTGAATTTCGCTGAAGCAGGTGCGCTGTGAAAGTAGCCGACACTGCCGGAATTGTAATAGTCCGTTAGGGTCGTTGTCCAACCCACTGATGGCAGTGTGGTCGGGTCGCAATCCCATGAGGTGGGAAGTGAGGTTTGCGCTATACCCTGAATACTGAGAAGCAGGATAAAGACGGGAAGCATGAGGATTTTTTTCATAAATGACATTTCTTTAAGTATTAAATATTAAAAATTGATCTGCAATCCAACGGTATAGCGTCTGCCCAGTCCATAGAATACGCTGGCCGATTTGGCGTCGAAATCCTGGAAGGCCGGACTGTTATAAGTGTCGTTGTTCCTGGCATCGCTGATATACATATTGTTCAGTAGGTTGAGTACACTCAGGCGCAGGCTGTATCTGACTTTTTTGATTTTGAAGCTGTATCCGGCGTGTACATCCACCAGGTAGTATGCCGGGATCTTCCAGGAGTCTTTGGGTTTTCCGTCTTCATCAAGGGAATTGGGTTCTCCGTTGAGTGATTCGGGGTCAAAGCTGCTGAAATAGCGGTCGAATAAAGTAAACTGTCCTTTAATGTATGCTCCTTTAAATGGCTCATAACGGAGACTGGCAGCATATTGTGACTGCGCGGCATCGTCAACATGGACGCCTTTTGCGTTGAAGTCAATGGTGTCGCGGGCGACATTGAAATCGTCGTAAAGGATAACGTCTTTTACGAGTGAATTCCACCTCCAGTCACCCCAGGATACCAGTCCCTGCAATTCCAGCTGGGGAATGATCTTCCATGATAATTCAAGTTCAACGCCCATATGTCGGGCATCGATCCCCGGAACGATCCCTGTAACGTCATCGCCTTCTACCTGGGTGCGGATGGAGTTGATGGCTTTGTTGCGCCATTCAGTATAATAACCGTTGAGATTTGCCGCAAAGCGATGCATGCTGATGCTGTAACCCAGTTCAGCAGCCATGACTACTTCGCTTTTGATCTCGTCCACCTCCTCTACTGAATTCTGTTGATAGATGTAGCGGAAATCCCTGGCCTTGGTAAGATAACCGAGGTTCATGAAAATATTCATTTTCTCGGTCAGGTTATAATTGATGCCCCCTTTGATGGTGTAACTCGGAATCCATTTCCAGTCGCTGTGGCGGAATTCGAGTCCGGGACTTTCACGCGTGTAAGTGGTTCCGAGGTACTCAATGGTGTCGTTGTACCCGACTTCAATGAGTGAATCCCCAACCATGATGGCCTTTTTCATGAAGTAATCCACTTTTTTATACCCGCTGTAGGCACCGCTGACGTTGATGAAAGCAGTGAAATTGCCGGCGTTGAATTCCGCCTGAGCGAATGCCCCGCCCCAGCGCACGAGGCCGTCGTAATTGTAGGTCATTTTATCGCCTTCACGGAGCTGGGTCTTGGGATCCTTGTTTTTGTCGCCAGATGTCGCTGACGTGGATTCATGATAGTAGTCTCCGCCGATCAGATCGTAAACTTCCGTGTAATGTTGTCCTTTATATGAACGCAGGTCGATTCCGCCTGAAAAATCAACGGCATCACTGATTTTCCAGTTGACTGTCGACAGGAGTCCGTACCAGAAATGATTGTTTCTGGCAGTCCGGAGTATCATGGACGAGAGGTGTTCTGTCGGATGAAAAATGGGATTGATTGAAAACGGTCCCACATTCGCGTCGTAATATTTCTGCCAATCAATCTGTCCGTATGCATCGAAATTGCCTTCGGTGATCGTCTTCAGCGGAGAAACTCCGCCGCCGTTACCGAGCGACAGGTATGCAATATTGGAGATATAGACTTTTTCACTTACGTTCCAGAAATCCCGCAGGGTGATCTGAGGTTTATGGAAATAATTGATGTTACTGCTGAGAACCTCCCGGTCAGCATGGATGATGTTGCCGTTCTCGTCTTTGGTATAGCGCTCAAGATATCCCCAGTATTGGTTGTAACGTGGGCCGAGGCCATAATACGTGGAGGGGAAAGTATCGATACCCAGTTCCCGGGCGTGATCAAGGCTGTAAGTGGCAATGGCTTTTTTATAAGGGCGCTGTGCGTGGCTTTGTGGCGCACCTGATCCGGTAATGCTGATGATGTGCTTACCAATGGTTTTGTCGATCTTCAGATAATAGAACCATCCTTTCGACCAGGTCTGATCCACCCAGCCGTCACTGGACTTATAAGAGCCTGCAAAAGTAACCCCCCAGCCGCCTTTGAGTTTGCCCGTGTTGGCCATAATGGAAGTACGCAGATAGCCATCACTTCCGGCTTCCTGCTTGATGGAGTATTCCCTTGAGGTGGTAATGCCCTTGGTGATAATGTTCATGGTTCCTCCAACTGATGGAATTGCCAGCTTGGATGCACCCAGCCCTCGCTGTACCTGTACACTGCGCGTCACGGCATCCAGTCCGAACCAGTTGGACCAGTAAACCCAGCTGTTTTCCATATCATTCACCGGTATACCGTCGATCATCACAGCAACATTCCTCTGGCTGAAACCGCGGATGTTAATGCGTGAATCACCGTCCCCTCCGCCCTGTTGCGTAGCGTAAACGCCCGGTGTCGTGTTCAGGATCATGGGCAGGTCCTGTGATCCCAGCTCTTCCTGAATCTTGGCGGGGAGCACATTGGTAAAGGCCACCGGAGTTTCACGCTGTTTGGCCACATCTGCCACCACATTCACTTCCGACAGGGTCATGGTACTCATCATGAAATCCACGATCTGGGCTGCATTTGAAACCTTCACAGATTTTTTCTGGGTATTGTATCCCACAAAGGAAACACTGAGTTCGTATTCACCGGGCTCCACATTGATGCTGAATGCCCCGTTGATATCTGTTGTGGTTCCTTTGCCTTCCCCGTAAACCACATTGGCTCCCGGCAGGGTTTCCCCTGTTGTTGCATCACGAACGCTCCCCACAATTTTCCCCTTCTGTCCGAAGGCTGCTCCCGAAGCCATCAGGATGAGCATCACTATCCAAAAAAGTTTCTTCATATCCGTTTCTCCTTAGCAAAATCAAGCCGGCCAATCTGGCCGGCCTGAAATCAATAAATTCTTTGTCCGGGTAATTACTGAACGATGATCCGCTGCACAAGGCCTGATTCGTCTTCAAGCATGGTGCGCACAACGTAAACGCCCGGATTGAGGTCAAACTGAAGATAAACTTCACCGCTATGATTCTCATTGGTTCTGCTGATGACCAAATCACCAAGCAGATTAAAAATTTCCACGGAAACAATCTCATCCGTTGCTTTAATGGTCACCTCCTGGTTGATCACCGGGTTGGGGAAGAAATATACGCGCTGTTCGCTTTTGTATTCCGACAATCCTGCAGGTTTGCAATCACATTCATGCTGTCCGAGATAAGTCCAGGTGTCTTCAGGAATGGAATCCCACTCAATATGAACCATGAAAGGAGTAGGGTTGTTGGTTACGCCTTTTTTTACAGTCGGCTTACGGATCAGGGTGTGGTCAGCAGTCCATGCTTCCCAGTAATTGCCGGTGGTGTAATCGCTGTTGGTGCCGGGCAGGTTGAACCAGCCACTGATGGGATCCGGGGGGCCGATACGCGCAAAAATGTCGATAATCACACCGCCGGGTGTGGTTTCCAGAGTAACGGCATCATTGCCGTTGAAATACATGGGACAGGTGGCGTGATCGCCGGTGCCGTGCTGGTCAGCCATCAGCCAGAGAACGGAATCAATAACCCCATACTGGTTTTCAACGATCTGTCCGTTCGTCACCACCCAAACATCGTAGGGATCAACCGTTCCGCTGAGGTTCAGGTAAGTATCTGCTGTAGCCGCGCCGTTAGCGTAACGCTTGATCACATAACCCGACAAACTTTTGGCATTGGCCGTTGGGTTATAAATTTCAATCGCCTTGTTCTGTGAACTTCCTTCCACGTACTCTGAAAAGAAGAATTCGGTGCAGTCCTGCGCAAATCCCCAGGAAGAGAAAAGAGCGACTGCCATAAGAGTAAAGAGTTTTTTCATCATCAGAAAATTGAGTTAATATTAATGTTTTATATCCGTTTCATTTTTTACGAAAGGGTTACAAAGATAGGTAATTTTAAGACGAAAGTCTGTTAAGGAAGGATTAATTTTCAGCAGTTTTCAACAGAGGGAAGCAGTCTTAAACAGCTTTTTCAAGTATCCGGATGGCCTGGCTGATCGATTCCACAGCCTGAAGCTTCAGGCTGAGTTTGCTGTTGTGTTCTTTAAGACGGCAAAGCCCGGGATTTTCTCTGACGAAATTAAGAACTGACTGAAATGCAGGACTGTTGAAATAACCGGACTCCTGATTGCTGATAAACCAGGCGATCATGGTCTTCTCTTTCAGCAATATGCGCTCAAAACCAAGAATGCGGGCAAGACGTCTCAGACGGACCACCTGAATGAGTTCGCTAAGCTGGTGGGGGATGGGTCCGAAACGGTCGCGTATCCGGTCGCCGAAAGCGAGAAGCTCATCTTCTGATTGAATGCTGTCCAGCTCTTTATACAGACTCAGGCGCTCCCCGATGGGCTCAACATAAGAATCCGGGATCAGGATCTCCAGATCGGTTTCAATCTGACAATCTTTCACGAAGTCTTCTTCCTGCTGCTCTTCAGAGTATAGCTCCCTGAAGTCGGTCTGTTTCAGTTCCCTGATGGCTTCATCCAGGATCTTCTGGTACATTTCGTAACCGATCTCGGTGATAAAACCGCTTTGTTCTGCGCCCAGAATATTTCCTGCCCCACGGATATCAAGGTCGCGCATGGCAATGTTGAAACCACTGCCCAGATCAGAGAATTCCTCCAGAGCCCTTATTCTTTTTCTCGCTTCAGGCGTCAGCAGCGACTGGGGTGGCGCCAGCAGGTAACAAAATGCCCGGATGTTGGATCTGCCCACCCTTCCCCTGAGCTGATGCAAATCGCTGAGGCCGTAGTGATGAGCATCATTGATGATGATGGTATTGGCGTTGGGAATGTCAAGTCCGTTCTCAACGATGGTCGTAGCAACAAGCACATCATATTGTCCATCAATAAAATCCAGCATGGTTTGCTCAAGTACCTGACCATCCATTTGTCCGTGACCAACAGCCACACGTGCCCGGGGGAGCAGTTTGCTGATCAGACCGGCAACATCGTGAATGTTCTGTACCCTGTTATGTACAAAGAAAACCTGGCCGCCTCGTGATAACTCATACTGAATCGCATCCCTGATCACATCCTCACCAAAAACCCTGTGTTCTGTTGCAATAGGATGGCGGTTCGGCGGAGGTGTGCTGATCACCGACAGATCACGTGCGCCCATCAGTGAAAACTGCAGGGTCCTCGGGATCGGGGTCGCCGTAAGGGTCAGAACATCCACGTTCAGCCTCATCTCCTTCAGCTTTTCCTTGGCGGCCACACCGAATTTCTGTTCTTCATCAATGATCAGTAATCCGAGGTCTTTGAACTGTACGTCTTTACTCAGGAGACGATGGGTGCCGATCACAATATCAACAGCTCCGGACTTCACCAGTCTAAGTAATTCCTTTTGGGCTGATGCAGTTTTGAACCGGTTCAGGTAATCTACTTTGCAGGGGAATTCCCTTAGTCTTTCACTGAAAGTCTTGTAATGCTGTAAAGCCAGGATGGTCGTAGGAACCAGAATCGCAACCTGCTTACTGTCGGTTACTGCTTTAAAAGCGGCCCTGATGGCGACCTCGGTTTTACCAAAGCCGACATCTCCGCAAACCAGACGATCCATCGGATGTGATGCCTGCATGTCTTTTTTAACATCAAGGGTCGATTTTACCTGATCAGGCGTGTCCTGGTACATGAATGAGGCTTCAAGTTCGTGTTGCAGGTAATTATCAGGCGAAAAGGCATGACCTTCCGTTGCCCTGCGCTTCGCATAGAGCGCGATGAGTTCACGGGCAATGTCTTTAACCTTCTGCTTGGTTTTATTCTTCAGTTTGTTCCAGGCATTGCTTCCCAGACGGTTCAGTGGGGGAACCATGCCCTCTTTCCCGGCATATTTGGAAATTCTGTGCAGGGAATGTATGCTGACATAAAGAAGGTCATTATTTTCATAAATGATGCGGATCGCTTCCTGCTGTTTACCGTTGACTTCGATCTTTTCCAGTCCGCCGTAACGACCCACTCCATGATCGATGTGTGTCACATAATCACCGGGTTTCAGATCGTAAATCTCTTTCAGTGTGATCGCCTCCCGGCGCTGGTAACTGTCGCGCAGACGGAAGCGGTGGTAACGGTCGAAGATCTGGTGGTCGGTAAAACAGATCAGTTTACTGTCGTGATCGATAAATCCGGAGTGCAGAATATAGTTCGCCGTTTCAAAACGGAGGCTGCGTCCTTCACCACTTCCGGCGGTAAGATCATGCAGTATGCTTTCAATTCTTCTGAGTTGTCCGGATGTTTCTGACAGGATCAGAATCCTGAACTGCTTCTGACTGAACTCCGTCAGTTGTTTCAGCAGGAGATCGAACTTCTTGTTGAATGAAGGCTGGGCCGTAATATCAAAACTGATCTCGTTTTCCGGGGTAAACAAATGGTGTCTGCCGAATTCCACCACTTTCAGATCCACCATCATGCGCAGACATTCAGGGGTATCCGCAAAACGATCTGCCGTGGAAAGCGCCTGTTCATCTTCCGATAGCTTACGTGCTTCCTCAGCTTTGCTGAAGACCAGCCCGATGGTGTCGCTCATGAATCCTGCATCGTCAATCCACAGGAGGCTGTCTTTTCCAAAGTATGAAAACACCGGCGACATTTCCTGCTCTGCCGGGAGTCCGTACATGTCAGGAACGATCCTGATATGATCAAGACTGTCGACAGAAAGCTGGGAAACGGGGTCGAAACTCCTGATGGAATCTATTTTGTTTCCGAAGAATTCCAGCCTGAAGGGTTTATCGTTGGAATAAGAGAAGATGTCGGTGATGCCGCCTCGTATGGCGAACTGACCGGGTTCGGTTACGAAATCGTTGCGGTCAAAACCCAGTTGAATCAGGCTTTCTGTCAAGCGATCCAGCGCTATGCTTTCCCCGTGTTTCAGGCTCAGGGTTCTTTTACTGAAGAAGTCACGATCTACCACTTTCTCTGCCAGTGCCTCAGGATAGGTCACCAGGATGAGCTTTCTGTCTTCCTGTCTCAAACGGTTCAGGGCTTCGGTGCGCAGCAGGATATGGCCGGGGTCTGATTGGACGTAGTTTCCGGCTTTGCTGAACGATGAAGGAAAGAACAATACACTTTTCCGGAAGAAATCCGCATCTGTTTCCTCAAACAATTGTTCAAGATCATTACTCAGGTATGCGGCACTCTCTTTATCCTGCATCACCATGATCAGCTTACGGCCGCTAGCCTGAAAATATGCTGCCGCTACCAGGGAAAGTGCAGAGTGGTTCAGTCCCTTCAGACGCAAACGGGCACAGCCCGCCTCCATCAGCGAGATCATTTTTGTGATCCTGGCATCCGCCCGGTATAAACCGATAAGTTCTTCTTTCTCCATTTCCGGGGGCACAAATTTACGCTTTTGTATGTGCCGGAAGGCTTTCTGTCGCTAATAATCGCGTTTTTCAGGAAGGTCCGTGACTTTCATCATACTTTTGTGATGAAAAAACAAATAAATCCTTCAGCGGATGGCGCATTGGGCTCCCTATCCACTGCTCAGGCTTTTTCCTCCTTTTGCCCTGGGAATTCTGGCATCGCAGCGTATGACTGTTGATTCTGAGCTGCTGCTCATACCGGCAGTTGCATTCATGGCGGTGTTCACCTTTTACGTGTTCTTTCTGGCCAGAAAGATATCATACAAAACCCGCTGGATTTTTGGCATCCTTACTTTCATGCTTGTATTCTTTCTTTCCTGCATATGGACGATGATGAATGCCCCGGGGGAAAACCGTGAACACGTTCTGAACCAGGGCGTCATCAGACCATATTCACTTATCCGGATCTGCTCCTATCCGCAGGAAAGGGAAAAGAGTATCAAAGCCGAAGCGGAATGGCTATGGAATGGCGATACGGCACAACTGATCAACTGCTCCGGGAAGCTAATCCTCTACATGGCGCGCGATTCTGTCGCCAAAGACTTTTCATACGGTGATCTCCTGCTGATCAGCCGGAAACCTCAGCCGGTGCCGCCACCGGCCAACCCCGAGGCTTTCGATTACAGAAAATGGCTGCTGCATCAGGGTATCACCCACCAGGTGTGGCTGCCATCGGGATCAGCCGTGAAAGTGGGTGAGGGCGATACGCGATTTGTGTATCGCATAGCCTTTGCCATGCGCCAGGCCATGCTCGAAGCATTGCAGAAATGCGGCCTTGAGGGAAAGGAATTTGCCGTGGCCGCAGCCCTCCTCCTGGGATATACGGATAAACTCGATCCCGACCTCCGCCAGGAATACGCGGGAACGGGCGCAATGCATATATTGAGTGTTTCGGGCATGCATGTCGGCCTTGTTTTCGTGGTGATCAATACCCTGCTTCTGTTTATGGAACGAATAAGACACGGGAAATACATCCGGGCCGTCCTCATTATTCTGCTGATCTGGATGTACGCCTTTATAACGGGACTGTCACCTTCGGTACTGAGGGCTTCTTCCATGTTCAGCATGATTATGATCGGAAGGCTGATGATGAGGCATCATGATATGTTCAATACCATGGCAGGCTCTGCCTGGATACTGCTGCTCATTAATCCCTCATTCCTGTTTGATCTCGGCTTTCAGCTTTCTTACCTGGCACTGGCCGGAATTGCAGGGGTTCATCCCATGATGGCATCATGGTGGAAACCTCGTTACTGGCTTCCCCGTCAGCTGTGGTCCATGATCAGCGTGTCACTCGCTGCACAACTGACCACAGCCCCGATCAGCCTGTATTACTTTCACCAGTTTCCCAATTATTTCCTGCTCACCAACCTCGTGGCACTGCCGCTGTCGAGCCTGGTGATGTACGCGGGATTGGCCACCCTTGCCTTGTCGCCCGTTCCCTACCTTTCCGAATGGCTCGGGGCCGTGCTGTACGCATTGGTGTATGCCCTGAATTACTGTATTGCGTTGATTGAAGACCTTCCCGGATCTGTATCCCGGGGCTTCGGTATCTCACTTGCCGAAACCCTGCTGCTGTATGCCGTAATGTTCGCTTTCCTCATTTTCGCTGCAGGCAGAAAAAGATACTGGCTGTTGACTTCACTCAGTCTGCTGCTGATCTTTTTCACTTCCTTCAGTCTGCGCAGGATGTCGCATCACCGCCAGACATTCGCCGTGGTTTATGCCGTTAAAGGCCACTCAGCGATTGATCTGGTGTCAGGCAGGCAAAGGTTCCTGGTGGCCAACCGTGAATTTCTGGCCGATCACCGCACGATTGATTTTCACACCGGAAATCTGATGGCGATCAGCGGTGTCTCTGATTTTTTCGGGGCAAGCTGGGAGGAGGGAAGCTTCAATGAACCGACTGCCGGGGTATTTAAATGCGGACCAGTTTGCTGCTTCATGAACAGAACATGTCTGAGGCTTACGGAAGCCCCGGCCAAAGGGTATAAACGACATGTGGATTT
The DNA here is from genome assembly GCA_937934705.1 of uncultured Bacteroidota bacterium. Taxonomy (GTDB): domain Bacteria; phylum Bacteroidota; class Bacteroidia; order Bacteroidales; family CAIWKO01; genus CALGYY01. The sequence goes on along the minus strand of CALGYY010000238.1, from coordinate 26,085 downwards.
GCTGATCCTGAGTAAAAATGTCAAAGCTGATATGAACACGCTTTTGGACGTCTTCAGTCCGGATATGATCATCGTCGATGCTTCGTGCAGCCGTTACAGGGCAGAGCAGTGGCTGAAGGCCTGCCGTGAGGCCGGCGTACCCTGCAGGTCGTTGCAGCATACAGGCGCTTTTTTCTTTAGACTTCAGAATTGATTTCGTTTATTTGCAGGCAGAATTCTTTGCATGGAAACCACTGCGCTCATCATATTTGTAATCACCTATATCGGGATCATCTTCACCCGCCTTCCCGGGATCAACATCGACCGGCCTTCGGCCGCGTTTTTTGGCAGTGTCGCCATGGTGGTTTTCGGGGTGCTGAATTTTGAGGAGGCCGTGATGGCCGTTGACTACAATACGATTGCACTGTTGCTGGGAATGATGATCATCATCTCCAGCCTGCAGCAGGACGGTTTTTTCTCCTGGCTTGCCAGAAAGACCATTACCTACGCCGGCACACGTACGCGGCTGATGGTCATCGTTGTCTTCGTGACAGGAATCGCCAGCGCCTTCCTGGTGAACGACGCAGTGGTCCTGTTGTTCACCCCGGTCATCATCCACATCTGCCGCTCTTCACGTATCGACCCGCTTCCTTATCTTATAGCCGAGATCCTGGCCAGTAATGCCGGCAGTGTGATGACCATCACCGGAAACCCGCAGAATATGCTGATTGGTGTCAACTCCGGAATCGGATACGGACATTACCTGTTGTATATGATTCCGCCTTCACTGGCGGCTTTGGCACTAATCATTCCCGTGATACGCCTGGTTTATCGCAGGCATTTCAGTTCTTCCGAACCGGTCACATACGCAGGACCGGCATTTGACTACTCATGGCGCAAAATGAGGTTTTCTGTGCCCATTTTCGGGGGCGTGATTCTGCTGTTCTTCTTTAGTCGCATGCTGGGCCTGAGTATTCCGCTGATCGCTCTGATCGGAGGTTCGCTGGTGATGATCTTCGGCAGTGTGAAACCTTCCAGGATCATCAGGGAGATCGACTGGGTGCTGCTGCTTTTCTTCGCGGCACTGTTTATCGTGGTCAGGGGAGTCGAGAAGACCGGACTGCTGGATCCATTGCTGCACAATGGTTTTCTGGGCGCAGATGGCAAAAGTGTTTCATTGATTCATGGCCTCAGCCTGGGCTTGTCGCAAATCGTCAGCAATGTCCCTTTAACCGTACTCATGCTGCCCATGATGAAATCGGCTGATAACGAAATACTCTGGCTCAGCCTGGCTTCAGCATCCACACTGGCGGGCAATGCCACCATCATCGGGGCCATGGCGAACCTTATCGTGATTGAATCGGCAAAATCACAGGGTGTCAGTATCCGTTTTCTTGAATTTCTCAAAGCCGGCCTTCTGCTCACACTCCTCAGTATGGGCTTGTCGCTTCTTTATTTCTGGTGGCTGATATAAGGTTGTCAGCGGCTGATGCTAAGGCGGAGTCGAACGCTTTTCTCATCATCGCTCAACATCAGCAGATAGGTTCCTGCCGCGGTTGAAGGTTCTGTTTCAATCACCATTCCTTCTTGCCATGTGCCGGATTGAATCATTCGGCCTGTAGCGTCCAGAATTTCATAGTGGCAGGTGCCTGAGGATGGAATCCCGTGATTCCGAACCGGTCCCTGGCCGGATTGGGATAGACCCTCACAGCGGTGGCATCATCAAGTCCTTCATCTATTCCCGGTTCAAAGCAATAACCGGGAAGGTTGGCATCCATCCAGGCAATGCGGTCGATCACCCAGTCTTTGAGTTTCTGGACTTCCCCCTCATAGTCGGTCGGGATAGGAGCAGGGTTGGGCCATACGTAAATACCCAGTATGGGCCATTTGATGAAGTTCAGATCAACCGCGGGATCCAGCATCGCGGCCACAGAGTCGATCTCATGCAGGATCACAGACGGATTGTAGATGGTTTGCCGCAGGGATTCCCATCGGCAACGCATCTGGTTGGTGAAGGTGGTGTCGAGCCACAACAACTCCCACCAGAATGGACACTGGTCGGTTTCATCCATCTGTGATGTCAGCGACCAGCCTTCCGTACTCCAGCAGTCCATGTAATCAGCATTTCCCCAGGAGAGGTCATAGTCCCAGGGCGGTCCGGCACAGATCTTACCATTGCGTTCCTTGTGGAGAAAGGTGCTGAGCCTGTAGCCGTCAACATTTTTGGTAAACTCAATCAGCAATATCAGGTCAATGAAGGAGGTTTCATCAATGTATTTCCGGTAACCTGTCACGGGATCCGCGTAATCAGGCTGTTTCATCACATATTCGAAAGAGTCAACCACTGATCTGATGTATTTGATCTGAGCTGTGGTCACATCCTCTGCTTTGGGGTACTCCAGGATGTAAGTCAGCGGAAGGGTAGCCCCGATGGCCGGGTAGTCTGATTCCCACACCATGTCACCCGCCTTGATCCAGTCGATCTTAAACAGATAACCCCCGCTGACCACAGGCAGGAGGGAGTCAGATGCGGAAAGCGAAGAAATATCCACGCGGTATTGGTCGCGCTTGACCTTTTCACCCAGCAGGTAGATGCCCTGGTATTCACCGTCAATCACGAGTTCGCAATAGCGCATACGCGGAGCCCATCGCCCGGTTTTTCTGAACATGTGATAAGAGAAAAAGTTCCGCATCAGGCTCTTGTCAGCGTAATTGGCCAGAAGTACCCAGTCGGATTCGGAAGGCATACCCAGCAGTATTACGTTACGGTCTGAACTGTCGGCATTGCGCGTTTCGAATCCGTAGCTTTTCTTGGGCATCATCTGGGAGCTGTTGCCCCTGAGTTCGATGCCGGCAAGCCCGGTATAGATATTACCGATATCCTGTATCTGATTAGAAATGCCATTGCCGTGGTGGATCACTTTCATTTCCACCATAACCTTAGGGTCGTTGGGAATCAGACCGCCGGGGGTGGTAATGACGACCAGCGGTAAGAGGGTGCCACTGAAAGGAAATGGTTTCGCCGGCTGGTTACCGAAGGTAAGGGACCAGTTCAGCAGGGTGCCTGAATCCAGGAATGGATAGGTGTCCCTGATCCTGAGACGCCAAATGCCGTTGGCATTTTGTCCGTTGTTGACCGGTGCCAGCGAACCGTCAGGTTTAAATGTACCGGTGAAAGGTGCAGTACCCAGGCTGATGTGATCAGGCGAATCGTTATTGAAACAGGTGTTGGTGTAATTGTCGCCGTCCCACCCGTGCCGTGAACTGAGCAGGGCCTCCGTGCCATCCGGGGCAATCAGCGAGATCACCAGGTCATCGTCCCAGGTATGAACCAGGTTCACGCATACAGTTTCTAATCCGAAAAGGGTATCAATAAAAGCCGGACTCAGTCCGCTGACCGTTATCGGATAATAATTGTCGCTTCCGTCATCCGCAATGGGTCCGCCCCCGCCGGTATAAGTCTGTGAAGCCAGCGGCAGGGAGCAGGCCATAGTCACAACAAAAAAGACATTCAATCTGATAAAAGATTTCACTTTAATCTTCATATAAGGATGCAAATATATTATAAACAGATGTTGACCTGACACCGGCAGGGATATTCACCGCAGATTCCCTTCTGCTTTCCTTTTCTGTAAATGAGTTTCATATATCTCATCGGCAATCCGGCAGAATGCCTGTGAGTGAAGAAATTTTTAGCATCTTTGTCATCACTTTCCTGAAACGATTTAGGGAGAGGATGAACACTTAATTCAACAATCAGCATGGAGCAGAGCAAAACAAAAACACTGATCCCGACCAATTTCGGGGCACTGGGCGTTCTTGTGGTGGTTTTCTTCTTCTGGGGTTTTATTGCCGCCAGTAACGGGGTTTTCATCCCTTTCTGCAAACATTACTTCCACCTCGACCAGTTCCAGTCGCAGCTGATCGATTTCGCCTTTTACCTGGCCTATTACGTGGGCGCACTCCTGCTGTTTTTTGTCAGCACCCTTAGGGGGAAAGACCCCGTGGCCGCATGGGGTTATAAAAGAAGCATCGTCTATGGACTCAGCTTCTCGGCACTGGGCGCCATCGTGATGATACTCGCTGTGAACGCCAATTCCTTCGAAGGCATGCTGGGCGGGCTGTTTGTGGTGGCACTGGGCTTTTCGCTGCAGCAAACCGCCGCCAATCCTTTCGCCATCTCACTGGGCGATCCTGCTACCGGAGCCAACCGCATCAACCTGGGCGGGAGCATCAATTCATTCGGAACATCCATTGGTCCCATCATACTTGCACTCGCCCTTTTCGGAGTTACCCGTGCCAGTGATGACCAGATCAACGCCCTGGACCTGGGCCGCGTCTCTATGCTCTATGCCTTCGTATGCGCACTCTTTCTCGGTGCCGCAGCGCTTTTTTTCTTCTCGAAAAAAGTTCCGGCCAGCAAAAGCGATGAAAAAACCGAAAAAGCCCACAAAGCCCTCATCGCCCTGCTGATCCTCACCATCCTCCTGGTGGCCGCATTTGCCCCCGTGCTGAACTCCTACCGCTTTGAAGTGAGTGATCCCCTGGAAAAGACCACGCTCGAAGGAGAACGGCTCCTCCTGCTGGCAGGCGCACTGCTGGCGGTTTTCATTGTGCTTCCGGTGTCGTACCTCTTTGCCCGGAAAAACAACAAAGGATGGGGCGCCATGAAGTACCCCCAGCTGGTACTCGGAATGCTGGCGATTTTTATTTACGTGGGTGTAGAAGTGGCCATTGGCAGCAACCTGGGAGAACTGCTGAAACAACCTCAGTTCGGTGGCTATGCTTCATCCGAAGTGGCGCCTTTCGTTTCCATGTTCTGGGGAAGCCTCATGATCGGAAGATGGGCCGGCGCCATCAATGTTTTCAAACCCTCCAACAAACTGAAATACCTTCTGTGGCTGCTGATTCCCCTCATCGCCTTCGGGGTAGTGATCCTGGTCAATACCATTGCACAAAATGACATGAAACCCCTGTACTGGTATTTCCTCTGTGTGCTGGTGCTTGTGGCGGCATTCTATATCACACGCGACAAGCCTGCACTCACCCTGCTGATCTTCAGTTTTCTCGGTATAGCGGCACTGCTCACAGGTCTTTTAACCACAGGTACTGTTGCAGTGTATGCCTTCCTGAGCGGGGGACTGTTCTGTTCGGTGATGTGGCCCTGCATCTTTTCCCTCTCACTGGCTGGCCTCGGAAAATATACCACACAGGGGTCGGCCTTCCTCGTTATGATGATACTCGGAGGATCCGTAATCCCTCCTATACAGGGAAAAATCGCGGATTTCCTGCAAAGCTCCTCAGCCATTACCGGCTATGGCATCCATAATTCCTATTGGATCGGGGTACTGTGCTTTGCCTATCTCGCTTTCTTTGCCTTCGTGGTTAAGATTCTGCTCAAGCGCCAGGGGATCAACTACGACGGACAGTAATCCTTAATCAGCAGGCTTTTCACGCTGCCAGGATCCGTTGGCCAGTTGTTCTGTCACCAGATAAACCAGTCTGACCAATGATTCGTAGAGATCTTTGTTCAGCGTTTCCGGACGGTCAGAAGGCAGGTGAAGGTGGTCGTACGAATTGGTTGTAACGAAGTAAAGTCCGGGCACACCCTTTTTATGCAGGGCTTCCAGATCAGCACCCCCGCCTCCCCAGGTTCTTGATACACTCAGTTTGTCGTGTCTGCTGTCAATCTCCCGGGCCAGATTCCAGAGTTTGGGGTTGGATTTTCCGTTGCCGATCTGTATGCTGTCGCCAAAAGCAATGCAGTCCATATTCAGAGCCGCCACAATCTGTTCGACGGGCACCGGACAGTGGTTGGCAAAATGTGCTGAACCGGTGAGGCCCTGTTCTTCACTGGTGTACAACACAAAGAGGACGGATCGCGCGGGTTTGTTCTTGAGTGATGCGAAGGCCCTTGCCAGCTGCAATACCGCGGCAGATCCCGAAGCATTATCATTGGCACCGGGGAAATAAAGATGACTGCCCTGTTTGCCCACATGGTCGAGGTGAGCGGAGATCAGCACATATTCATGTTTCTTCTGAGGGTCGCTGCCTTCCAGACATCCGATGATGTTCATTGAAGGACGGTCGGCAGTATATTCCCCTTCCACCTTAAATCTGACCTTGTGCAAAAGAGGCAGGGATGCCGGACTGTGGCTGGAATCAATGCGGGACTGGATTTCCTCAAGGCGGTATTTGCTTCCTTCGAACAACTGATCTGCCGCTTCCAGGTCAATGTGGAACTGAGGCATGTACAGAAGATACTCACCTTCACCATCCATAATACTTCCGATGGGCTTCTGCGGGTCTTTGGATAATGGAGTTGAAACGAGCAGCAGCGCGATGGCCCCGTGCTTTGCTGCCATTTGTGCCCTGTACCGGTTGTATTTCTGCGAGAGCTCCACGCCTTCGATCATAAAAGGGGGATTCTGTTTGAAGACCATTACCACCTTTCCTTTAACATCCATCCCCGCGTAATCATCATATCCTGATTGAGGTTCCGAGATGCCGTATCCACAGAAAACCACCCCGGCTTCTCCTTCACCAAAACCGGTCATTCCCCGGCAGACAAAGTCTTCCCCCAAAACAAGCGGAGTTTCTCCCCGGGTGGTCAGCAGACTCAGAGCGGGCTCACCGCTGATCTCCACGTACTCAACGGGTAAACGTTGAAAATAGAAATCTCCGGTGATGTCTTTCAATCCGAGGTCGAAGAAAGCATTAGACATATAATCGGCAGCGAGGTAGTAGCCATCGCTGCCCGGACGGCGCCCGCCCAGTTCGGGAGAAGCCAGGTAGGTGACCGTTTTCAGCATCTCAGCCGCTTCAATTTTCCGGATTCCGACCGACTGGGCATCCGAAAGTGCAGGAACAAGTAAACTCAGAAGTCCCGTCAGAAAAAACACAAAGCGGGCTGAAAGTCTGTATTTAAAACTCATAAGTTTCAGATCAGGGAATAACGACAGGGAAATCATGGTTGAATTCGAGGAAATCCGGTTCCCCGAGAATGTGCGAAAGGAAATGGGTATAGGCCTCTGTGAAACAGAAGTGATTGGGATCATAATAGATTTCCGGCAGAGAGTGGTTTCCCACATCTCCCATATCGATGGACTTGGTGTTGTATTCCTCCAGCTCCTGGAATTTTACGATCTTGCTCATCACCGGCATTTGTCCGTAATCTTCACGCAACAGGAGGTCCACCACCTTGTCGGCCAAAGTTTGTGTCAGCCTGCGGTCGTAGGTCCTGCACTGACCGGCCCGTGCGTAATATCCGCTGATCTGCGCCCTGGCTTCAATCTTCAGCCGGCTGGAAATTTCTGACGCAATCACGCCGCTGATCCCGCCGAAACGCGGGTGGCCGTATTCGTCAACTTCAGAACTGGCATAAACCACATCCAGTTTGTCTTTGGCTTCATCATACCATCGAACCCCTTCGGAAACTGCGATGACCAGCGCCTTTTTTGGGTTTCTCATGTAAGTTTCCTTCACCGCTTCAAAGAAGAGTTCCTTGCGGGCTTTCGAAATGGGAACTTCCGGAACCAGCGCCATCTGAGCACCTCCGAAGATGGTGCCGCCGGTCAGCCAGCCTGCGTCGCGTCCCATCACCTCCAGCACCAGAATGCGGGAATGCGATTCCGCCGTCGTCCGGATACGGTTGGTGAATTCCATCATCCCTTTCACAGCCGAGGGGAATCCGGGACAAAGCACCGCTTCCACATCCTTTCCGTTGTATTCGTGGATGGTGCGGGTGCGGAGATCATTATCTATGGTTTTCGGGAAACCGATCACCGGAATGCCTTCAGTCTCGTAGAGTTTCTTCGCGGCACCATTGGTGTCGTCACCCCCGATGGTGACCAATACATCGATCTTGTAGCGTTTCAGATTCTGAAGGATCTGCGGAACACGGTTTTCGGGATTCTTTTTCGAGGGAAAAGGATTGGTGCGGCTTGATAAGAGCGCCGTCCCGCCATAGAAACCATCATAAGGCTGATCAGAAAGGTTTACAATGTCCCCGTCACCCAGCAGGCCTTTCCAGCCTTTGCGGATGCCGTAAACCCTGAAACCAAGGAGGGATGCCCGGTTCCGTACCGATTCAATACTTGAGTTAATCGCCGGGGTGTCGCCGCCGCCCGAGAGTATAGCCAGGGTTTTTCCCTTGAATAATTTATTTTCTCTTCCCATATGTTTATTCTTTAGTTCGGTTTCAAAGATAATTTTTCTTCCTGTCAGTGTGATTTGATTTTTGATGCGGGAAATTCGCTCAGTATCTTCTCCGCCAGGATGTCGGCAAGCTTCACTTTTGATTCTGCCGTCCATCCGGCGATATGAGGTGTGAGTACCACATTGGGCGATTCCAGCAGGTATCTCAGGGGTTCCGGCTCTTCCCCGGCTTTCATTTTAGTGAATGATATATCCTCATATTCCAGCACATCGAGGCCGGCACCCATCACCTTTCCGGATTTTAATGCGGCACACAGATCCTCCGTCTTTACCACCTTGCCACGCGCGGTGTTGATCAGCCAAATGGGTTTCCTGCATCTCCTGATGAAGGATTCGTCGAACATCCATGTGGTTTCTTCCGTCAGCGGAACATGGAGACTGATCACATCGGCAGTGTCCTGCAACTCGTCAAGGGAACATTCCAGAACATATTTCCCGGAGAAGCCGCTTTTATATTTATCATAGGCGATCACCCGGGCGCCAAATCCAGACAAGCGCTCGGCGAAAGCTGAACCCATATTACCGTATCCGATAATACCAACGGTCTTTCCCCTGATCTCATGACCCCGGTTAGCATCTCGCTGCCATTGCATCTGCCGGACCTGCTGGTCGGCCCTGGCGATGTTGTTCATGACTGCAAGTAAAAGTCCGAGGCTGTGCTCACCCACCGCGTCCCGGTTACCTTCCGGTGAGTTGAAGCATCGTATGCCTTGTTTTTTCGCATGCTCCACGTCGATGCTCTCCATGCCTGAGCCTACACGCGCGATGAACTTCAGGCGGAAACCCTTGTCGATGAAGTGCTGCCCGATCCTGAAGCGGCTGTTGATCACCACACCCGTGTAACGGTGAATCTGCAGCTCCACATCCGCGTAGGGAACATCGCCGGCAAGCACACATTCATAGCCCGCTTCTTCCAGCCGGCGGAGCAGGAGAGGGTGGGGGAGATCGATGAAGATGACTTTCGGTTTGGGTTCCCGTTTTTTCATACTTGCAAAGATAATGAAAGCCTCCGATTGAAAAAACTTACCTTTGATGTTAAGAAGATGCCGACCTTGATGGTTGAGAAGAGAGACTTTCTGCCAGCCTCACGCGAGGAAATGACTGCCCTGGGCTGGGAGCAGGCGGATGTGATTATCGTAAGCGGTGATGCCTACGTGGATCATCCGGCCTTTGGCCATGCCGTGATCGGACGGATCCTGCAAAACATGGGTTTCAGGGTGGCCATTCTGCCCCAACCCAACTGGCGGGATGATCTGCGGGATTTTAAAAAACTGGGAAAACCACGACTTTTTTTCGGCATCACAGCCGGCTGCATGGATTCAATGGTGAATCACTACACCGCTTTTAAGCGTTTGCGGTCCGACGATGCTTACACCCCCGGGGGAAAAGCCGGTTTCAGACCCGATCGGGCCAGCGTAGTGTACACCGGAATACTGAAGCAGTTGTTTCCGGAAACCCCTGTTATTCTTGGCGGCGTGGAAGCTTCATTGCGCAGAACCACTCATTATGATTACTGGGATGACGCTCTGCGAAGGGGAATTCTGCAGGAAAGCGGTGCCGACCTCCTGGTGTTTGGCCTGGGTGATCTGGCCATACGGGAAATAGCACGGGCGATGGACGCGGGAACACCGCTCAGTGAAATCACAGACGTGTACCAAACGGCTTTTATGCGCGATAAGAAAGCGGACCTGCCGGAATTCAGCGGACATCCGACCATACAATTGCCATCCCATGAAGAATGTCTGAAATCTAAAAGAGCGTTTGCGAAACATTTCATGATGCTGGAGGAAGATTCCAACCGGTTACAGGGAGCCAGGTGGATTCAGGACTGCGGTAAGCAATGGCTTGTGATGAACCCGGCCGGCGGACCGATGCCTGAAGCGGAAGTTGATGCAACTTATGATCTTCCTTATACCCGCATGCCCCACCCCCGATACCGGAATAAGCCGGCCATTCCGGCCTGGGAAATGATCAGGAACTCGGTCAACATTCACCGCGGATGTTTCGGAGGCTGCAGTTTCTGCACCATATCGGCACACCAGGGAAAATTCATTTCCTCACGTTCGCCGGCTTCGATTCTCCGTGAAGTGGAACAGATTTCTGCCATGCCGGGTTTCAGCGGTCATATCACGGATCTGGGCGGACCCTCAGCCAATATGTACAGAATGAAAGGGGTTGAGAATAAGCTTTGCCTGAAATGCAAACGGGCTTCCTGCATCTATCCTGCAATTTGCAAAAACCTGAATGCCGATCACGGGCCGCTCGCTGATCTGTACTGTAAAGCTTCTGCGGTGAAAGGAGTCAAAAGAATCACCATTGGCAGCGGCGTACGATATGATATGCTGGTGAACCGGCCGCAGGAAGAGGAAAGGCGTTTTCATTACGGAGAATATACCCGTCAGCTCGTGCGGCACCATGTTTCAGGACGACTGAAAATTGCACCGGAGCACACCTCTGAAACGGTCCTGCGACTGATGCGAAAACCTTCGTTCAGACATTTTCAGACCTTTGCCGCGCAGTTTCACAAGATCAGCCGTGAGGCAGGACTGCAGCAGGAAATCATACCCTATTTCATCAGCAGTCACCCCGGCTGTACGGAGACAGATATGGCAGAACTGGCTGTAGAAACCCGAAATCAGAACCTGAAGCTGGAGCAGATCCAGGATTTCACACCAACGCCCATGACGCTCTCCTCCGTAATGCAGTGGTGCGGTTTCGATCCCTACACAGGAAGAAAGCTGCATTTGTCGGGGAAAATGGAACAAAAAGCCGCGCAGCATATGTATTTCTTCTGGTATAAGAAAGAAAACAAGCCTCTGATTATCCGTTCCCTGAAAAATGCCGGCAGGGCTGATCTTATTTCGCGCCTTTATCCCCGCTGAATCTTTTTAAAATTCAAAGCTCAGTCCGTTTTCTACCCTGTGGGTTTCGGGCGGAACATTCTCTGCCGGTACAGCGTCGAAGAAATATATGTAAGAGGTGGTAAATGAGAAGTGTTTGCTGATTTTTATGGTCAGGTCGGTTTGACTGGAGATCCTGAAATCACTGAAGTCGGCAAATTTCGGCTGATAATAGGTGGTGTTGATCAGGCTGAGATTATCTTTGATTTTCAGGGTCATTGACAGGTAGCTGCTGAGGCGGTGGTCGCGGTGTATAACGGAAGTATCGGCCAGTTCCTCGTATTCATACATATACAATGTGGCCCCGTACAGCCTGAAAGGTTTGGTTTTCACAATTTTGAAGCGTGGACCGCCACCCAGCAGCCAGCGGAATTTTACGTTGAGTACTTCATTAAACTGAGCCTGGGTGAAGGCTTCCGCGGTGAACCAGTCCAGGATCTTATAATTGTACCGCAGGTGCTGAACACCGGAATTGGCAAAGCTTTCACCGCTTGAACGGGCCAGAGAATAGTCCGTGAGCCAGAGGTAAAGGCTTTTCTTCGTCTTGTACTGCAGGTGAAGGTCAGCGCCCGCGCTCCAGAATTCCGTTTTGTTCTTGAAATACGCAAATTTAAGGTCGGCAGTTCCTGCCCATCCTGTGGTATCGGTCACCAGCCTTTCCTGCTCAATATTAAGCACCTGGGCTTGTGCCAGGGCAGAAAACAGCAGGGACATCATTAAGACGGAGAGCTTGTTGATCATGGAATTGGATTTGAGTGCGAAAATACGAAATCAAAAAAACTACTGCCTTTTGAATTCTGAAAAAAGATTATCTTTGCACCCTTCAAAATGTGGGCGGGGTAGCTCAGATGGTTAGAGCGTCGGATTCATAACCCGGAGGTCACGAGTTCAACTCTCGTCCCCGCTACAAAAAACCCTTGTAAGACATTGAGCTACAAGGGTTTTGAATTTCCGGGGGCACGTATGGGGGACAGAAAGTATATTTTTACCACTTTTGAAGTGCTTTCCCGGCAGCTTTTAGGTGCCCCGGGGCGATAACAAATGAAACAAGTGAAGCAACCCCCAAAGCTGCACCCGTATAATATAAACCTTTTGAATTGTACCCGGGTTTGTTTTCAAGGACAATCCCTAAAACAGAAAAACCTGCTGATAAAAAGGTCAGGGCTATTCCCACATAGATTGAACTCCCTGCCTTATCAAGGGAGCCTCCTGCTAATCCTGCGAGGGTTTTGTAATTTCCCTGTGCTATTTTCAAATCTTGAATCTGTTGATACAGGTGGACTATTGTGTCACCTGCCTGATTATTTGAGTCGACATCTACTGACAAACTACTCGTGACTACTTCAAATTGTACAGTGTCGCTTTCTTTTGTGATATTCTCGACTATTTCCACAGGTGTTACTCTTGGGTCTTTATAATATGAGTATCTATCGATCTGCTCAAGCAGGGCAAAGGTCCGGACAGCTCTGTTATTCTCTTCCTTATCAAAAAGTACTTTCTTTTTATCAATGTTGATAATCTTACAAAGGGTAACAGAGCCTCCCTTGTAAAAAATAGTATCGATGAATTGACCTGATGTAAAAATTGGGACAGTGACAATAATCAGGAATAGTAGGTTTTTCATTTTCTGCTTTTATGCTAAGGAGTATCGGTGATGCACTATTTTATTATATTTTGACAATAAATGACCATATGACGGGGGCGGCTCCGCTCTTTTTCATCCCGGGGTGAAGTTCAGAGAGTGTCGATTTATATCATTTAATGCACCCTAAAAACAAATCACGTTAAAGGAGAGTGTTAAGAATCTTATCATTCATCTTCATTTGGAGCACTCCCTAATTGAGTAATAAAATCACTCCTTAGTCTTAGGATATACTCATTTGCTCCTTTATCAGATACTCTTTGCTTTTCCAAAACACTCAGGAAATTATTGAATCCGAAAGACTTGACAACTTCTGTCTTCAACTTCAGAAATTTGAAAAAATGCCAGGAATATGGAAAAACGCTGCAAAACAAAACTAACTTAATCTTTTCGTCATTTGTATCACCAATATATAATAGGTGAAGATAAATAAAACCTATTATTGAAATGGGGATACCGATTATTGAATTAATAACTCGAAGGAATTTTACTCTTTCATAAATGAATGATAATGCAAGAATAGCAATCCCGAACAACGCAAGCCAAATAATATAGATTATTACCTTAAACACTCTAAAGCTAATCACATCCAAGATGCTAAAAACTATCCAACATAGAAACTGTATTGGGATCAAGATAACCGCTATTACATTAAGAAGTGCATTTAACACCTGATATGTTATCATAAATCAAACTTTTCATCACGAGGATACTTTTGTGTTGAAAAAAAAAGCGCAGACCTAAAACTGTCCGTCTTAGAGGTACTGTCATACCCATACTACAAAACAGATTAAGCCCACGCCTTGACGTGAGCATTAATCCCTGTTCATAGTAGTATTGAGAATTTGACAGTTTTCTAAGACCTGAACAAAGAATAACGCGCTATCTTAAAAATAAAGAACGACCATAAGGCAAATATAGACTAAATAATTATTGATTTAACCTGCAGGCTCAATAAAATCAGCAAAAATCATTTTATTTGAAAGAAAATCTGTATCTTTGACGCAGATTCCTTTAAATGAGAGGGTTTAATTACAAAAAGACAGTACAGGCGCTTAATTTCTTTTCTGAAAGGAGCGGTGGAACTATAAATAAAATGAAAGCCATAAAAATGATTTGGCTTTCAGATAGATTGCACATAAGGAAATATGGTCGATTTATAACCAACGATGTTTATTTTGCCCTTCCACATGGCCCCGTGCCTTCTACAACAAGGGATATTCTTGAAGCAAACCCATTTTTGAATCCAATTGAACTTGAGTATTCTTCAAGATACATTGAGGTGCATAATAAATATGATTTTATATCTATCAATGCACCGGATTTAAATGTTTTTTCAGATTCGGATATTGAAGTTATAAAAAAGATATTTGAAGTTTATAATGCTTGTGATCAATTTCGACTCTCAGAAATATCCCACGTATTTCCTGAATGGAAAAAATATGATTCTGCATTTTCAAAAGGAATAGCTTCAAGATTTGTTATTGATTACCTGGACTTTTTCGAGAACTGCAATGACGGGTATGATCTCTTTATTGACAGTGATGAGGAGCTTTCAATTTCAAAATCAATATATCTTACAAGTTGTAATATTTCTGCCGCGTTACAATGAAACTTCCGGTTGATCTTTTTGTTCAAGGAATTTCGGAAAGAAAGATCTATTATTTTTCAAGCGACCAGATTAATAGCCTTGAGAAGCATCATTTTGTTTGTATTAAGAGAACAGAAGAAGATATTCTAATTCTTTCTTGTTGCACATCACAATTTGAAACAGTAAAGAGATTTGTGGAGTCTCGTAGTCTGCCATACGAGACATTGGTATATATCCCTCCAAATGGTGAGGATACGCCCTTTGTACTACAGACATTTATTAATTGCAATCAATATTTTACTTACACTATCGATGAGTTTGTTTCAATGTATGAGTCTGGTTCTATTAGCCATTCTGGTATTATTCCTGAGGGAATATATTCTCAGATTATGGTCGGTGTACAAAGAAGTCCACTTATTGATAATGAAACGAAAGCAATCATTGCAACAGTGAATTGTTTATAGCACCAGGTAAAATTGCATTTGATTGATATTTTTATTTGCATTGTATTAAAAAGCAATTTTGTCAATCTCTTTCATTATACGATTCGTCTCCGTCAACGCCACAATGATCTTCTGATAGTGTCGGATATCGTCAAACTCTAGCTTTCTCCCCTTCCTGTCCTTGAGCCACTTCTGAGCGGGCTGATATCCTCCTATGTAGAAGTCCCAGGCTACCTCAGGCACATTGTCAAAGTACTGAGTGTCGTTAATGAAAACCCGGCCGCTTTTGTACTCGGGTTTGATTACAACATTGTCCCCATCAATGGGGTACTGGGTAATGAATTTCTCAACGGTGGGGCTTTCGAGGAGGTGGATCTGTCTCAATTCGTCCCCAAGCTTAACTAACTGCCAAAATGTTTCCATATCCTTTGGATATGGCACCCGGGGGAAGTCGATCTTTAAGAATTCCTTGTACTTTTCTCTGTAGGTGGGGGAGTGGAGGACTGCATAGATATAGTCCAGAATGTCGATTGGGGCGAAAGAGCTCTCTATATCTGTTTTTTCATCAACAAAGCTAATTATTAAGTCTACAGTAATTTTGTCAATAATCTCTGTATTCAGGTTAGGTGTTCTTTCAATAGTTTGCCCTATTGCTTGTTGACCATTATTATTTGTATAAATGTACAAGGGATATACATAACCTCGCTCTCGGGATTTATTAGAAACAAACGAATCGTCAACAATCTTGTTTGTAATAAATATATGTGAGTACTCGTTTGTCACCGTCTGTCGACATAAGTCAAGACCCAAGTTATTTCTGTTGATGAAATTGCTCATGTATTTTTCTCTGCCCCAATCGACCATGGCATTGTGATAATAAATAAACCTATCGTCAAATATTCTGTATGCTACTTTTTGAATTATACTGTTGTGATTAAATGTTCGGATTTTCTTTCTTGCCTCAACCATCTTCCAACCCCTAGAATCTCCCGCTAAGTACTTTCCACTTTTTTTATTCCCAAAGTATTTATTCCTAACAATATCATCACTTTGGTTGACGTCTGAAAAATCTTCCATCCTTTTTATTAGACTTTGCTTGTCAAAATCAATTACTAGAGCATCCCTTGCAGTAACTATCCCAGTAACACTGACCATAAATAACTCATCAATTCTAAAACCCTGATTGTATTCGTTTAACCCTTTTGTATTTTTAGGAACAAAAAAGTAAAATGGTTTCTCGGGCTTCAAATTCCTAAAGACTATCGTGTCTAATGAACTCCGCAAAAGAAATTCATATTTTGCATCTCTCTTGCCAAACAAGTCAAAATGCAACAACTTCCCTAACTCTTTTGCCTTTTTCTTTCCCGTTTTTATAAACAGATTTATTGAAACGCCTTGTTGGATATCAAATACATTTTCATTAGGACCACCGTCCGGGGCGGTTTCCTTTTTCTTGCTATTTCCATGAAGGTCAATGGTGTATATTCTATCAAATGCTGTCAATAGATTCCATCGCATCCCTCTAAAAGTTGGGTTGTCTAAAAAACCATGAGGGTTGATAAATGCCAGTACACCGCTTCCATTTTTCTCAATGAAATGTTGCCCGTAACGAATAAACTTCACATAATCGTCATTCAGCCAGTGTTTACGCTCATTGAAGTGAACTCCGTCAACATATTTGTAATCTTCAATAAGCTTTGAAATCCACTCACCATTATTTGAAGATATCCCACTATATGGAGGGTTTCCTATTACACACATTACTGGTGTGTCTCTTTTAACATGGTTCGCCTCATTTGCCTCAGCACTAAGCCAGTTAGCAAATAATGTCCCTGTGTCCGGGTGGTACTCCTCAAGGCTGTTTGTCAGATAAACCCTGAATCGCTGTTCCTTTGTAGGCTTATACCCTGTTTCAGAAAAGAGGATATCAAGTTTGAGGTGTGCCATTGCATAACTGGCCATAAGCAACTCAAAACCGTTCAGCCGGGGCAATAGATGATTCTCAACATAGTTGCTCCAAATTCCCTGCTGCCCCTCAAACTTCTTATAAATATGCCTCACAACCTCTGCTAAGAATGTCCCTGTTCCCGTAGCCGGGTCTAAAATCTGCACCTTGTGAACTTCCTGTTCTACTTTTTTACCCTGTAAGTCTACTTTTACTTTTATCTTGCTTGTATCAGCAAGCCCCTCAGTTAAGCCAAATTCCGTTTTTAGGATGTCATCAACAGCCCGAACAATGAAATTCACAACGGGCTGAGGAGTGTACCACACCCCCCGGGCTTTTCTCAGTTTCGGGTCATATTCTGAAAGGAAAGTCTCATAGAAATGAATGACCGGGTCTGTCTGCTGTGTTGCTTGCCCAAAGTCCTTTAATATTGAAGCTACATCAGTTGCCCGGAATATAGACACAAGATCCTCCACAATCCATTTTATCCGGTCGTCAAGATCATACCCGGCAACCCATTGAAACAGCTTTCTCAGAAAGGGGTTAGTCTTAGGGATAAGTTCCGCTGCTTCCTGCCGGGAGAAGTCCTCCAGTGTTGGGTCATGATACCTGGCAGCAAACATACCATAGGCGATTGTCTGAGCGTATATGTCTGCAAACCCCTTTGGGGTAATGTCATGAATTAAGACTTGCTGAAATGCCTTTAACTGCTCCTTTAGGGTGCTATTCTCTTGGTTCTCCTCATCTGAGGTCAGGGCTTTTTCTATCACACCGGAAAGTAGTTTTGCTTTTCCGGCCATCATTTCAGCAAGTTTCTTGCTGCTTTTTATAGTCTGTCCTAAATGGCTGCAAAAATCCTTTATGAAGTCCTCAAAAGCTGCAAAGTTCTCTGGGAGTGCCTTGATTCCTTTTGTCGTAACCTCCGCAATAATAATTCTTGAAGCGGGTTGTCCCCCTCTATATAGGTGAAAATCGAGGTAGTCTGTAAAAATGATATTGTCAAGGGATGCCCTGTATCGGTTAAACTGCTCTTTGTTCTTGTTGGCCCCAACAAGGTCAGAGTCGCCAATATCCTTTGTCTCTATGAAGCCTACCGGGATATCCTTAAGGGTCAGAATGTAATCGGGAGCGCCACATGATTGTCTCTTTGGCTCATTAGTGGCCTTGATAGTGGGGACAAGGGTCTCGATTAGAGTCTGTAAATCTCCCCGGAAAGTGTGCTCCGTGGAATTGCCAAGTTTATATCGACTATTAATAGATTCGATGTACTCATTAATTAGTTTACTATTCATGCTTTTTTACATAAGTTTAATTGATAGGAAACACGAAATAATTACAAAACCTTAACATTCCATGCTCTTGCAAACAACTGCAATTCTTCGTCAAAAGTTGCTAAATAAGCAATGTTCTGATAGTCACATATAATTAATTTAATTACTTCGTCGACAAAACTTATCAAGCCAATTATATAATCCATTAAAGTCCCTTAATTCCTAAGTTATATGATACCCAAACAGCTTTTTTCATAATTTAATGAGGTTTAGTTTTTCAATAAATTCATCCATTTTTATTATTAACTCTTGATTAGTAGAGATGCTCAAATATAAAAAACAGAATTTTAATGCGTGTATAAATACCCGCTCAGATTCCAATATTAAACTAAATGAACTCTGAAACTCATTTCGTCTAAGCCTTGAGAGATAAAAAGAAATTATTCCAAAATGTTCATACTTAGAAAAAGTAGAAAACAGATCATAGGCTCTTTCGACTGCTACTTTAAGGTTCCCTTTGTGCCTCTCATCATTATAAATCATTGAGGCAGAAGGGAACATCGTGCCCTTGCTTTCCATACTTAAAAAGGGGAAAGTGGCCAATAAATAATTATTAATTTCATTGAATGATTGCTCACTCATTGACCCTCTCTTGACATGATTTCTCCCATCACGAATTAGCCTAATATAATTATCTGATAAAAGTTCTTTTATTTCTTTTTTTACCTTGTCATTGGCTTTTTCATTATCACTTATGTCAAGGCCATCAATAAGTGAAACGAAGTGAAATACAATTAAAGAGTCTGATAATCCTGCCCTGAGAAGGAGGCAAATTGACATTTCAAAATCAGTACTCAACTTATAGTCCTGAAGTAGACATTTAACTGCATCGAATGATTGACGTATTCTTGTAATAAAGTTTAAACTGATAAACTCTAATGTTAAAAAATCGGGGGGTTTTCCATTATACGGTTTAATCCCTTCATTAATAAAGGATGCTAATTCACCATTGATGCTAATAAGTTCGTCTACTCTTGATTCAATACTCTTCATGATCCTTCAAAAAGGTTCAAATAAGCCCCTCTGACGACCTCGGCCTTTCCGGTAGCGTAATACCTTAATCCGACCTTAACGATCAATCCACGGGCTTGTAATTGCTTTAAGACGGCATAAAGATAACATTTATGGGAATATAACCCTATTCGATTTATTTCCGATAGAGTTTTTCCGCTTTTTGAGTCAAGAGAGAGGATCAAGCCGAATTGTTGAATAGTTATATCATGGGCGCGAAGAAGCTTTGTGAGTTTTAATAGATGATTTTGTAGGTGGTTGTTGTTAAGGGGTTCTAACTTGTGTTCTTTCATAGGAAATTAAATCAATTTTATCTAATGAGTAATAAGTTTATTTGTAATTTTTGCTTTTTGGTCTGCAAAAATGAGAGCCTCGTGTTGAAATTAAGGCCGTATTAAGAAATTTGAATGGATATAAATTACTGATAATATATGCTTTGTGATTTTTTTGTTTTTATTTTTGCTGAGATTTATTTGTTTTTTGTTTTCAAACCCACCAGATGACTCGCAGATCTCGGTGGGTTTTTTTAATAGTATGTCGCTATTTGCATTATTTTTTTGTCAAGCTCTGTAATCAGATCACTCCCGGAGGCATTCTCCCGGGCTTTGTTTAGCTCCATGACTTTGTGTCTAAGATCGTATGCCTGTTTTTTAGTGATATCCCCGCTTTTCTGCCATGTTTTTACTAGGGTCAATATATGGGGCTGCCCATACTCTAAAATCGTCAAGAGGGCTAAATTTTTCACAAATTCTGTGGCTTTTCCTGTTGGCCTCAATGTGTTTACTTTTGAGTTGATTTTAGATATTGAAAAATACTGATCATGCCACCGCCTAACAATCTCCCGGTAAAAAACCTGATCACTAAGGAGGGAAGCCGTTATCTCTGGCCTGTTGAATTGCTCTGTCAGGCGATTCATATATCTCAACTCATAGCGGATTATATTCTTGTTCCTGTATAGTTCCGGTATTGGTTGTCGCTTAACTTTCTGCTCATGCTCTTTGCCATAAAATACCATCTGTCTTTTACCGTTGGTGTAATAAAGTCCGTTATTCATCTCTGAGCGGTTATAATAAGGGGCTTGCCCTAAAAGCGGATAATATGCTTGCTCGGGGTGCTGCATGATGAGATTGTGTGCTACATCAATCCGGGTCACCCGTGCCCGATCAAAGGGCAGGTGCAAACTGTCGCTGATCTTTTCAATGGCCCGGGCAGTATCTGAGCGGCTAAGGGTTTTAAAGTTATCACCCAGATAATACCTACACAAACTGCCCCCGGATATTTTTACTCGCCCTTCTGTTGTGCTTATTTTCAGATTGTCCAGATACCCCGTAACATATCGACCATGAATATTTTCCCCGTTATTTATTCCCCCCGTCAGGTATTGTGGTACATAGGCCAGAAAGTCAATTCCGGGACATTTTTCTAATGTCAGGTTAAAATCTATACAGTCATACACCGGTTACTGATTTAGGGTACAAAAACATCTTAACATAAGAGATGGTGGGAGGAGCCTGAGCCACTTCCACCACTGTTATCATTCTCCGGTTACTAATCTGGTAACCGCCCGCTTCCTGAGGTCCTCAAATTCATGCTGCAGTTCCCCATCAACAAATAAGTGATAGAGTTGTACTTTGTCATTCCTTGAACCCCGGGCAACAAGTACCTCAATTGAATTAACCCCGTTTTCCCGGTAGTCGCTGTTTAAAAGGATTATGCAGGCATCGTTTGATCTGTATACATCTCCATAAGATACCGGACTCTCCGGGTCGGGTCTGATCACCTTTGTAATGCTGTGACTTCCTTTGCATAATATGGAATCAACCCTATGCCCCCTGTGTGTTTCAGGTTGTGGCGTGTAGTTCAGGGAGAGTCCCCCGATATTGAAACCCCGTTTATTGATTAACAGGTTTTCAAATAGGTCATATTCCCCAGTGGAGGCAGTGCAATCAAAGCGGCTTTTTGCCTCGGTTAGCTTTTCAAACTTGTAATAATCTGAGAAAATCATTTTGCAGCCCCCCCTTTGTTTAATGTGACATAGGTTGCCGCTTCTGTTTCAATCTGTGAGGCTGTCTTAATGGGGTTTTGAAGCAACCACCGCTCCACCTCAGCCCGGTCAAAGTATATCATTTTGCCGTGGGGTTTGCTATGTGGGATCCTGCCTGTTGAGGTAAGTTTGTACAGGTAAGATCGACTTAATCCCGTGAATTTTACAACCTCCTCAATGGTTAAAACTGATTTTTGGGTGAGCAATCCGGATTCAATCCGGGTTAACTGCTCCTGAATAGCTGTTAAGACATCCATCTTATTTTGATGTTTAGTTAATAAAATGGATTTGATCAAATCCTATCATTCAATTGAAGATACAAAGATACAACCATCGGAAAATCAATAAAATACCCATACCCTTACAGTAAGGGTATGGGTTAAACAAGTGGGATTTGGTATATGCTATTTCAGGCCTTTAAAAATATCAATAATGGCTTTGTTCCTTGGGGGTTTTGATGCTCCGCTTTTTTTCCCCCATGCGGCATAGGCCTGTTTCAGGTTAGCCCGTTTGAACTCATTTTCTTGGTTGTCTTTAAACCTTTCAATAATGAAATTATAGAGGGATGAGGCGTTTTCCGGCTGTGTCAATTCCGGGATGAGGCAATTAACCAGCTCAAATAGTGTCTGTGTATTTTTAGTGTTTTTATCTTTGGGGGCCGTGTCAATCCATGCCACGGGCTTAAAGTCCGAGGGCAAGGTTCCTCCGCTGAATACTGCAGCAAAATTTTTAACCCCATGTTGAGCATCAATATAAGGGGGCTTAGCGGTTGTTAATTTCTCCCACAGGGTATTGATCTGTACATGGCTCAGGGTTGAATTGAAACCTATATTACTGATTGATTTTATTGTTTGTTTTGGGGAACTAATTTCAAATTGAAGTAACTGAATAATCGTCTGGTAAAAAATCTTTTCTCTTCCTGCATATTCAGGTAATAAAATGGCCTTCCTTGACAACCGTTTGAAAAGTTCATTAAAACTATTTGAGCCAACAGGATTCTCTCTAATGAATGAATCGACCTTGTCAATAGCACTTTGTTTGGTGATCTTAACCAATAGCCAGCCAATTACTTCCCTGATTGAATCAGATATTTCTGAAACCTTTCCCGCAAGATCATCAAAGCTAATTTCACCATTTGAACACCTGTATTCATAGTGTTGGATAATTTCAGAGGGCAAATCATTAATTTCTTGAAATCTTGAAAGGTTAATTGGTGATTCAGAAATTATTGACTTTGCTGTACTAATAAATTCATTCATTTTTGCCTGAATTTCTTGCTCAGTAAATAACACGGGAAGCTTTTCGCCTCGTTTATTCCTCTCAGCAATTTCCCTTAAAGAATTTTCAATGTCAAAAGTCATAGCATTCTTATATGTTAATTTCAGGCATACTATTAACAGCCCTTTTTTTCAATTCATCTACTGCCCGGGTGTATTTCTCAGTATGTTTCAAGCCTGAGTGTCCTAAAAGTGAGGCAACGGTTTTTATATCGGTTTTGCACTCCCCTAATAGGTTAACGGCAAAGCTATGCCGGGCACAGTGCCAGGTAATATGTTTCTCAATCGCTGCCCGTTTTACCCAATTCTGCAGGATTTTCAAACTACCAGCATGGGAGGGGAGCGTAAAAACAGCTTGATCGGGTTTCCCTTTATCTCCAATCAATACCAAAGCGGTTGAGTTGAGGTCAATGTTTACGGTTGAACTTTTTGAACTGTGCTTTGTTTTTTCCTGTGATACTGTCAGTCGCTTGCTTGCAAAGTCCACTGATTTGTATTTCAGCTCTTTTACATCACACCACCTTAGCCCGGTGTTCAGACTGAAAAGAAATGCCCTCTTAACCTCAGCGTTTCCACAAAAAGCCCCGGCCAGACTTTGAATTTCTGCAAAGGTCAGAATGTCTTTTTTCAACCCTTCATCCCTGATTACCCTGATATCCTCAGTAGGGTTATCAAACATCAGCTTTTCTTTAATGGCTTTCCTGACAACCCGTTTAAACTTTGTGAAGTAATTGTAGGGGGTTTCCCCATGGAGGTCCTTTTGCATGAATTCAAGATACTGTCTACAAAGTTCCGGGGTTAATGCTTTTGGCCTGATCGTTTTTATCTTCTGTGTTTCCAAAAACCTGACAAACCATTCAAAGGAGTATTTTACAATCCTGATATCCCGGTGGGTGTACTCACTCACAAACTTTTGATAGTAGGCCACAAAATCCACCTTTTTTTTGAACTCCGGGGTGTACTCGTATTCCCGGGCTTGTAGTTCAAGTTCCCTGTTAGCACGGATGCCCTCGGCCAGCCTTTTTGTTTCTTTGTTTTTCTCCCTGACATCTTTTGTTGTGCCGGGAATAAGATGCAGCCCGATATATTCTTTATAACGCTTGCCGTTTGTGGTTATGTCCAGAAACAGGGACTTAACTCCGCTTGCTTTGATATTTTCCCTGAGTTTTACGCCCATAATCTTTGTCTTTGAGATTACTTTGTTTGCCTTTATTGGACAAATATAATATCAAAAACAATCCGGGGGACAGTTTGGGGGACAAAAAATAGAAATAAAACATCCGACAAAGGGAAATTATGTCTTTCTTTGTCAAGATTAAAAGTCTGTAAAACAGGACTTATAATTTCTTATGCTTTCCTATGATATCAGGGTATTGTTGCCGTCCCCGCTACAAAAAAGAGAGTGAGCGTGAGAGTGAGACCCGAGAGGGTCGAACCGATCGCTCACTCTCTTTTTTTCCTCCAGACTCACACTGTTCAGTCAGCAGCAAGCAGCAAACAGTCAGCAGTGGGTTTCACAGTGGGCTCACCCTCCCCCGATACTCCATCACTCCATCACTCCATCACTCCATCACTCCATCACTTCATCACTTCATCACCTCCGTCACCCGTCACCCGTGAACCTGAGACCCGAGAGGGTCGAACCGATCGCTCACTCTCTTTTTTCCCTCCGGACTCACACTGTTCAGTCAGCAGCAAGCAGCAAACAGTCAGCAGTTGGTTTTCAGTAGGCTCAGCCCTGATACAGTCAGCAGCAAGCAGCAATCAGTGAGCAGTGGGTTTACAGTGGGCTCAGCCCTGATACAGTCAGCAGCAAGCAGCAAACAGTCAGCAGTTGGTTTTCAGTGGGCTCAGCCCTGATACAGTCAGCAGCAAGCAGCAATCAGTGAGCAGTGGGTTCCTACGTTGTGATTTGCTTTCGTTCTTACATTTCGTGATATTTGCAACAGTTTCCCGGGGTGGTGAAGCATTTTGGATTTTGTTGTGATTTGCTTTCGTTCTTACATTTCGTGATATTTGCAACAGTGACCGAAGATTGAATACCATCGCATGGGTGTTGTGATTTGCTTTCGTTCTTACATTTCGTGATATTTGCAACAGTCGGAACCCCGTGGCCATGGCATGGCACAATGTTGTGATTTGCTTTCGTTCTTACATTTCGTGATATTTGCAACAGTTTCCATACGGTGCAAGCAACAAGCTCCCCAGTTGTGATTTGCTTTCGTTCTTACATTTCGTGATATTTGCAACAGTGTTTAAAAATTAAAAAACAACTGCACCTAAGTTGTGATTTGCTTTCGTTCTTACATTTCGTGATATTTGCAACAGTTAAAACCAGCCCGCTGCGGGCATACCGAGCGTTGTGATTTGCTTTCGTTCTTACATTTCGTGATATTTGCAACAGTAGAAATAACGTTTTGTGGCAACGCAGGAGCGTTGTGATTTGCTTTCGTTCTTACATTTCGTGATATTTGCAACAGTGTATTCTGAACAGGCCGTAAAGGATTTGCGGTTGTGATTTGCTTTCGTTCTTACATTTCGTGATATTTGCAACAGTTCCCATACGGCGGAAGCGAAACGAGGTCAGGTTGTGATTTGCTTTCGTTCTTACATTTCGTGATATTTGCAACAGTTGAACGGGCTGGGTATGCGTACTATGATAGTTGTGATTTGCTTTCGTTCTTACATTTCGTGATATTTGCAACAGTATACATGGCGGCAACACCCGCAGATGGACCGTTGTGATTTGCTTTCGTTCTTACATTTCGTGATATTTGCAACAGTATCTGGCCGGGGATTAGCTTACGGTGCATTGTTGTGATTTGCTTTCGTTCTTACATTTCGTGATATTTGCAACAGTTACTGTAAACCCATGCAACTCCAGTGGGCTGTTGTGATTTGCTTTCGTTCTTACATTTCGTGATATTTGCAACAGTCGCTGCTGCTGTGATCGCTTTGCTCTGTTCGTTGTGATTTGCTTTCGTTCTTACATTTCGTGATATTTGCAACAGTCGCTGCGTTCAACAACCGTGACCTTGACGGGTTGTGATTTGCTTTCGTTCTTACATTTCGTGATATTTGCAACAGTGATAGAACTCAGAGATGCCGTTACGGATACGTTGTGATTTGCTTTCGTTCTTACATTTCGTGATATTTGCAACAGTCCAACGGGTGAAGACCTGGCAGGAAGACAAGTTGTGATTTGCTTTCGTTCTTACATTTCGTGATATTTGCAACAGTTTTTTGAAAAATCTGTGTAACCGCTGGTGTGTTGTGATTTGCTTTCGTTCTTACATTTCGTGATATTTGCAACAGTAGGATATCCCTGACATTCCACATCTCCGGGGTTGTGATTTGCTTTCGTTCTTACATTTCGTGATATTTGCAACAGTTGTTTTACTCTTCTTCTTCTGCAATTTGCCGTTGTGATTTGCTTTCGTTCTTACATTTCGTGATATTTGCAACAGTTTATGATATTGGTTGTCTGCTCTTTCGTACGTTGTGATTTGCTTTCGTTCTTACATTTCGTGATATTTGCAACAGTGGCAGAGCTTGAGAAAGAAGCCACACTTGCGTTGTGATTTGCTTTCGTTCTTACATTTCGTGATATTTGCAACAGTATAAGCTTCTCAGGCATCACCACAATCTGAGTTGTGATTTGCTTTCGTTCTTACATTTCGTGATATTTGCAACAGTTGATCATGC
>CALGYY010000237.1 GCA_937934705.1 uncultured Bacteroidota bacterium | reverse complement strand
CAGGGCGGTGCAGATGTGGTGAGTGATACATACAGGCAGCTTACGGGCAGAGAACCCATGAGTGTGGAGGATTTCATCCGTGACAATCTGAGCCTGTATAAGAAAGGAATGATGCCCTCGTTTATGGTGCGGTCGGTCAGGAAATCGATGCTGAAATAAAATGCTGCAATTTTCTGCACGACTCAATTGTCTTCTTATTCCGTTGCAGCTTAAACAATCATCCTCCTGTGAACCACAGGCCAGTTTATAGGACAATTTTTCCGGCTCTCAGATCTCTTCTGACCTGTCTGCTCCTGATATATGCACTTCATGCTATTCCGCAGGTTATCATTAATGAGGTTTGTACGCACAACGGGAATACCCTGTCCGATGAGAACGGGGATTATCCCGACTGGATTGAGTTGTATAATGCTTCGGCTGATGCGGTATCACTGGAGGGCTTTGCACTTGCAGACAGGAGTGGCGTCCGCTGGATATTTCCGGCCAGGAACCTGCCTTCAGGTGCAATGCTTGTCGTTTTTGCATCGGGGAAAGACCGGAAAGGCGACACCCTGCACACCAGTTTCAGCCTCTCGAAAGATTACGAAAGGCTCAGTCTTTACAGGCCCGATGGTTCGCTTTCGGATCTTTTTGAAATCAGAGAACTTCATTTCAATCATTCCCGAGGCCGCTCACCGGACGGGGCAAGCGGGCAGTATGTTTTTGCCCTGCCAACACCTTCAATGTCAAACCTAGGCAGTGTCGCATTTACTGCGTACGCAGAGCCGGTTGAAGCGGATCCGGACGGGGATTTTTATGATGCGGGACGGAAACTGATGCTCAGTTGTGCAACTCCTGACGCTGTGATCAGGTACACCCTCGATGGCAGTGAACCTTCGGAATCTTCTGCCATATACGCTGCACCGTTCACCCTGGATACTTCCCTGGTGATAAGGGCCAAAGCTTTTACGACGGGAAACCTTTTACCGACGGAGGTTCTGACGAATACATACATCATTGGATTTCCTTCTTCACTTCCGGTATTCAGTATCAGTATTGATCCGTATTATCTGTGGAGTTCAGACTCCGGTATGTATGAGCTGGGTCCGGGAGCGGACAGCATTTATCCCTATCATGGTGCCAATTTCTGGCAGGATTGGGAATTTCCGGCACATATAGAATTTTTTGGAAATGTCCGAAAACTGGTCTTTGAGCAGGATGCGGGATTATCGATCAATGGCGGCTCTGTTTCCAGGACGCGCCCGCAGAAAGCCTTCAGGCTTACAGCGCGTGACCGCTACGGGGCATCATCATTCCGCTACCGATTCTTCCCGGAGCGCAGGAATGATGATTTCAAGGTGCTCGTTCTCCGGAATTCCAGCGGGG
Source organism: uncultured Bacteroidota bacterium (assembly GCA_937934705.1). GTDB lineage: Bacteria > Bacteroidota > Bacteroidia > Bacteroidales > CAIWKO01 > CALGYY01. The sequence goes on along the minus strand of CALGYY010000237.1, from coordinate 12,460 downwards.
ACTGGAATAAAACCCACTTCCGTGACGGGTTCCTGCACCGCCTGATGCTGAATGAGACCCGCAATGACGTGCTGGCATACCGTCCCGTGAACGTTTTCCTGAACGGACAATACTGGGGTGTGCTGAACCTGCGGGAGAAAGTCAGTAAGCACTACCTTGAGGAGAATCACAAAGCGGATAAGGAAAACCTGGATATCCTGGAAGAGGATTCCACGGTTATACAGGGGGATTTCACTGAATTTAACCGGATGCATCAGTATGTGACAACGCATGATATGAGCATCAGGGAGAACTTTGATTCAGCGGGACGCATGATAGATATGAATAACTTTACTGATTACTATATCTGTGAGACCTACTGGTCGAATACCGACTGGCCTTATAACAATATGAAATTCTGGCGTGAACGGAAGGAGGGCGCTCGCTGGCGCTATATCACCATTGATCTGGATATCTCTCTGGGGAACAACGGGTGGGCGCCTGCTGAACTCAATACGATGGACCGGATCCTGGGTCCGTATGGGGATTCCAACCGGCATGTGCAGATTTTCAGGAGTCTGCTGGCAGATTCGTCATTCAGGCATGATTTCATCAATCGCTATGCGGACCTTGTGAATACACTCTTTACCTCTGCGAACGTGCGTCATGAACTGACGGAAGTGATGGAGATGCTGCGGCCTGAGATCGTTCACCAGTTTGAGAAATGGGGTAACACTATAGAAGGTTGGTACTATGAAATTGACAGTGTGGTTTTTCCTTATGTGGATAGTCGTCCTGCGCTTGCATTGCAGCATCTGCAGGAGGTATTTCTGCTCGGGGGACGCAGTGTGATCACGCTTGATGTGTGGCCTACGGCCGGGGGCAGTATTGCTTTGAATTCTGTCAGACCCGGGCCTTTTCCCTGGTCGGGAACTTATTTCAGCGGTCACGCCATCAGCCTGAAGGCAATTCCTGAGAATGGCTTTGTGTTTTCACACTGGGAGAGCAGCTCTGGTGAGATCATCGCCAGGGATCCGGAGATGATCCGTGATCCTGCAGATTGCGTGAGCTGCCTGGCCGTATTCCTGCCTGAAGATCAGCAGAACAAGCTGCTGGTTTATCCGAATCCCCTGACGGGACCCGCGGTAGTGGCTTATGAACTTGAAGAAGACAGCGAAGTTTCTTTGCAGCTTACTGACCCGTATGGAAGGGTGTTGATGAGCAGTGGTTCCCTTTACGGGAAAGCTGACTTGCTGAGGTTCAGCATTGATCTGTCAGAATACGCCGCGGGTTTGTATTTTCTGATTTTGCGTTCTGAGAAATTTGTAACATCATCAGCCATCCAGCTCATCAGGTAATGAAAAATAGTATACTTATTTCACTTATTTTACAGATGGTTTTCCTGCAAGGGTTAACAGCCCAGGATCTTACTTTGCATTGGGTGTGTGAACTGCCCGATACCGTGAAAGAGTCCTCCGGACTTGAGACCGGAACGGGAGGAAAGCTGTGGACCCACAACGACAGCGGCGGGGAGGCCTGTCTTTTTCTGGCGGATACGGCAGGAAACCTCCTGAGACGACTGAACCTGACAGGAGTTACGGCCATAGACTTTGAAGATCTGACCCGCGACGCTTCTGGAAATATGTATGTGGGTGATTTTGGCAACAACCTGAATCTGCGCACCGACCTTGTCATTTACAAGATTCCGGATCCGGATACGTATGGAAGCGACAGCGTGATCCCTGGCGCCATCCGTTTTCATTATCCCGATCAAACGGAGTTTCCTCCTTCCTCCTCCATGATGAATTTCGACTGCGAAGCCATGGTACACTACGCAGATTCACTTTACCTCTTCTCCAAGAATCGTGGTATCTCGACCTGGAGCCGGGTATACCGATTGCCCGATCAGCCCGGGAATTATACGGCTGAGCTGATCGACAGTTTTAATACCCAGCATTGGGTAACGGGAGCGGCGATCAGCCCTTCAGGGCAACATCTTCTGCTGTTGTCAGAGTCCTGGGTGTGGTTATTCGGTCAATTCAGCCAGGCGGATTTCTTCGGTGGCTCTGCCCTTCACCTGAGCATGGAAACCTCGCAGAAAGAGGGTGTGGTTTTCAGGGATGACTCAACGGTTTATATTTCGGAGGACAGTGAAACTGCTTTGCCGGCCAGGCTTTTCCGGATTGATGTATCTCCCTGGCTGAGCGGTGATGAATGGGATGAATTCACAGCACCAGGTATCAACTGTTATCCGAACCCATGCACGGATCACTTCTGTGTGGCGTTCATCAGCGCTCATCAGGACCTGCTCCGGATTGACCTGATGGATGCGGACGGGCGTCTGTTAAGTTGCCACCAGTTCAGATGTGATGATCCAGGCTCCTGCCTGATGATAGAAACAGCTTCTCTTTCTGCAGGCATTTATACGCTTAAAGTGTCGGGAGGACATGACCCCTTGCCGTCATGGGTCCGGATTATTGTCAGATAATCAGACGCTTCTTTTCGTTTGAATGACATTTTTGCATACCGAGGATTTTCGTTTTCGTTTTGAAAAATATACTTTATTTTTACAAAACTTATCAAGGATGTTTACCGAGTATTGATTAAATCTGAAATATCTTTATGGGATCTGAAAAAGACAACTCCAACAAGACGACGAACAATTACAAATTCAAAAGTTTAAGGGTTTTTTCTTCGGATGAGTGGATGCAGAATTCATCCAAGAAATACAGGTCGGTATTTGATAATGCTGAAACCACTTATCTCTCAGCTGAGTTCTGTTTTTACAACAAGCTTTTTGATGAGACAGAATGGGAGGCTGAGATCAGTTTAAGGGCTTACTCGCTGGGGACAGATGGCCAGAAAACCGAATTATGTAAGCTCGATCAGAAGCGTGCAGTCAAGACCGATGAGAACATAGTGGCTATCCACGACGGTTGGGGCAATGCCACGCCCGGAGTTTTCTGGAAAAAGGGAGAATACCAGTGGGAGGCTTATATTGATGGGGTGCTTGTCGGAACCCAGAAATTTCACGTTGAGGATGTGGGTCTCGTGAATGCACAGAACAATCCCTATTTTGCGGTAGAATCCCTGAAGATCTATGCGGGGCCGTATGACCGTATCGGTGCTGACCAGCGCAGGTATATGAAGAAACTCAAGCGGGATGAAACGCCTTATGTGTGGGTGGAACTGAAGTTGAAGAACAAAACGCCGAAGGAGTATTACTACGAGATATTTATCAATTTTTATGATGATGCCGGCCAGCCAAAGGCCTCTGTGGTGAGCAGCGACTATATGGCTGCTGGAAAGCAGGATGAAGTGATCGAGATCACTGAAGGATGGGGGAGCAACAAACCGGGGGGCTGGAAGGATGATAAGTATACAGTGGAAGTTGTTTTTATGGACACCCTGGTGGCGGTGGCGCCCTTTGAGGTCGGTGATGAGTTTGTTGAAGGGAGTCCTGAACTGTTCACCACACAGGTATTCAATCCTGTAGCAGGTACACAGACTTCTCCTGATGCACCTCAGGAAACACTGGAGGATGTCATGAAAAACCTGGATGAACTGATAGGTCTGGCGGGCGTCAAGCAAAAGATCAAAGAGCATATTAAATATATTGATTTTTTGAAGCTCAGGAAAGAAAAGGGTTTCAAGGAAAATGAACGGATCTCTCTGCACAGCGTTTTCACCGGGAACCCTGGCACAGGAAAAACGACGGTGGTGAACCTGCTGGGGAAGATCTATAATAAGATGGGGCTATTGTCCAAGGGACATGTTCTTGAGGTCGACAGGGCAGATATGGTTGCGCCCTTCATCGGACAGACCGCGCCCAAAGTGAAGAAACTGATTGATGATGCACGTGGTGGTATTCTTTTTATCGACGAAGCTTACTCCCTGGCCAGGGAGGGAGATGATGAAAAAGATTTTGGCAAGGAGGTGATTGAAATTCTGATGAAGGAAATGTCGGATGGTCCGGGCGACATCGCCATCATGGCAGCCGGATATCCCAAGGAGATGGAGCATTTTCTTGACAGCAATCCGGGGATGAAATCGCGTTTTTCGTATTATTTCCATTTCGATGATTATCTCCCTGATGAATTGATGGCGATTGCAGAGCTGATTGCAGTGAAGCGTGATGTCAGGCTTTCGTCTGCAGCGCGTGAATTCATGATGAAGGTGCTGACCGAGGCTTACCGTAACCGTGACCGGACCTTCGGCAATGCCCGCTATGCTTTGTCATTGGTGGATGAAGGCAAGATGAATCTCGGCCTGCGACTGATGAACAGCGCGAATGTTGCTGAGTTGGATGCCGACACCCTGAGCACGATAGAACTCGGTGATGTGGAGCAGATTGTCGCCGGTCAGATGAAGAAACGCCTGGATCTGAAGATTGATGAGGAATTGCTGGGGGCTTCCCTGAATGAATTGCGATCCCTCACAGGAATGGCTAACATCAAACAGGAAGTGAGCGACCTGGTGAAGCTCGTCAGGTATTACCGGGAGACAGGAAAGGACATCCTGAATAAATTCTCCTTGCACAGTGTGTTCACCGGTAATCCGGGCACGGGAAAGACCACGGTAGCACGCATTATGGGAAAAATATTCAAGTCGCTGGGTTTACTGGAGCGCGGCCATGTGGTGGAATGTGACCGGGAGCGGCTGGTGGCGGGCTATGTGGGTCAGACTGCGATCAAAACGAAGGAAATGATTGATCAGGCTAAGGGAGGTGTCTTATTCATAGATGAAGCTTATGCTCTGGCTGAGGGATCAGACAATGATTTTGGTAAAGAAGCTATTGAGGTGATCCTGAAGAATATGGAAGATATGCGGGGCGAGTTGGCGGTGATCGTAGCGGGATATCCCGACAATATGAAGCATTTTCTTGAGTCGAATCCGGGTCTGAAGTCCCGTTTCGATAAATTCTTCCAGTATCACGATTTTTCGACTGATGAATTGTACGAGATCCTGCTTGGATTTTTGCAGAAGGAGAACCTGAAGCCCGACAAAGCAGCAGAAGACCATCTGAAGGCCTATTTTGAGTGGATGCATGCCCATAAAGATCGTTATTTCGGAAATGCCCGTACAGTGCGTAATGTGGCAGAGGAGGCTATACGCAACCAGCAACTGCGTATGGCGGGTATGGAAAGCGCTCAGCGCACAAAGGAAATGATGGAAACCCTTGCTCTGGATGATGTGAAGGAATTCAGGATCGACGAAGGATCCGTGGTTTCTTCAGGAATCGGGTTCAAATACAAACCGAAGGAATAGGGGATCAGAATCCAAACTGATGTTCTGTCTTCTTGTTCCTCACAGGAACGAAGGTCTTTCTGAATTCCTCCCAGGTCTGGGTCTTGTAAAAACTTTCTCCGAAGTAGTGAAGGATGAATTCCATATCGTCGGGTCCGTAATACTGGGGGATAGCAGCGATCAGGTCGAAATTGGTGTCAATGAAAACAACGGTGGGCAATACAATCCTGCCGTTGCACAGGGAGACCGCGAAGCTGTGAAATGTGCCCAGTGAACCGTCATTAACGAACCGTATCCCTTTAAATGTCACGGTATCTTTTGATTCGGCATCAAAGTATACAGGGTAGAAGAGGTCGTTGGTCACCTTCATGATCAGTGAATCGCGGAACGTGGCATTCTTGTACGTTCTTCCGCTGTTACACCAGGCCGTATTGATCAGTACCATGATTTTCTTCGGCTTTTCCTGCTGCTTCTTCAATGCTTCGGCCATGCTCATCCATGACATTTCGGGTTTTCCTGCAAAGACTGAGTCTGCTTTGGCGGCTTTCAGGTATTCTTCCCGGAAAGTCTCCACGGCTGTGGTTTTGAAAACATATTCTGTAGTGTAAACCAGAAAGGGTTCCAGGGCATTGATGGCCTGGTATCCCGGGACGATCAGCTTGAACTGCCAGTCGTTATTGTAGAAAACAGTGGTCGGGTACGAAAGCTTGCCGTTCAGCAGCATGCGGGTGAAGTTGTGCGGGCTGCGGGACTCTGCTGAGGGATTGACAAAAGTGCTGTCGTGGAAGCGGATGCTGTCTTTTGATTCGGCATTGAAAAGAACAGGGTAGAAGTTCAGATTGATATATCCGGCCACATCGGGATTGGCCAGGGTAGTGTTCATCATATGTTTGCACCAGCCGCACCAGTCGGTCATCACAAAGACCATTACCGCTTTGGGGTATTGCTTGTTCTGAGTTTCTGCTTCTTCAATACTCATCCACCGGATGAGTCCCGGTTTCACAACGGAACTGTCAATCTGCGCCTGCAATGGCACGAGCAGATGAACAGAGAGGATCAACAGAAGAGTCAGGCGTTTCATGTTTTTATTTTTGTAAAGTTACGAAAAGTGAAGAAATAAGTGCTCCCGGATGGTGAAAGAACGTATGGTTGCAAGCTCAGGCATCACCCAGGCCTTTTCTCACTTCCTCTTCGCGCATATCGGCGAGAGCGTAAAAAGCTCCGCGGTCAGTGAAACGGATCTGAACAAGCTCAAGACTGATCAGGTTCACCAGGATGTTTTCGGCCCTTTTTCTCGGCAGGCCGGCCATTCTGCAGAATGACGACAGGCTGATCTGTTCGTTCTCCAGGAGGTATCGCAAGATCTTCTCTTCGGGTTCGGTGTAGCGGAGATAGGTGCCGGCCGGCATTTTCCGGCGTTTCCAAACCCTGATCCAGATGCCGTTCACCAGGATATTCTGGTCGTGCCTGCGTATGTAAGCCAGCCATTTCCCGGCTTCATCCTGTGCATAATGGATGACCTCCTCGTTTTTCGGGATGATGATCTCCAGCACTTTTTTCCCGTCTTCAGTATAGGATTTCGCCTGAAAGGGAACTTCCGGCCGGCAGTACATGCCTGCTGCGGCTTCCACCATGTAATATTCCTCTTCGGTACGCACCCCGGCAATCACCCCGTTGTCTTTCACACCTATGAGCAGTGTTCCGCCCTCTGTGTTGCTGAAAGCAGAGATGGAACGGGCAATCTTCCGGCTGTCGCTGATCCCGAATTTGAAATCCAGCCTCTGGTGTTCGCCCTGCGCGATGAGCTGCTTAATGTAGGTCAGGGGCATCTATATTTCTGGCTTTTTACTAATGATCAATAGTCCGGCAAAAGTCAGCATCCCGTTCAGGATAAGAAGCTCAAATCCGAATTTATACCCGGCAAAAAGTACCATTGAATGATCGCTCAGGAAATAACAGATCACCGGTGACAAAACAGCAACCAGGGGAACCCAGCGGTCGCGCACGGCCCTGCGTGTGAAAAGTCCGAAAGCGTAAAGACCCAGGAGGGGCCCGTAGGTGTAACCAGCTACGGTAAAAAGCTTGTCAATCACCGCCCTGTCGTTGATGGCCTGGAAGATGATGATCACGGCCAGAAGAATAATGGCAAAACCCACGTGAACCATATACCGGATGCGGGTTTTTTGCTTCTCTGTCAGATGATCCTTTTTCGGTAGTCCGAGAAAGTCGATGCATACTGCCGTCGTCAGCGACGTTAATGCACCGTCAGCACTGGGATACGCGGCAGAAATCAATCCGATGATAAACACCAGTCCTGCCAGCGGTCCAAGGTATTGGATGGCCAGCATGGGGAAGAGGTCATCACTTCTTTCGGGCAGTATAATGCCTTCGCGTGTGGCGTAAGTATATAGTGTTGCGCCCAGGAAAAGAAAAATGAAGTTTACGATCACCAGGATCACACTGAAACTGATCATGTTCTTTTTTGCATCCCGGATACTCCGGCAACTCAGATTCTTCTGCATCATTTCCTGATCGAGGCCCGTCATAACGATCGTGATAAACATCCCGCTAAAGAACTGTTTCAGCCAATGGTTCTTAGCGGTCCAGTCAGTCACAATGACCTTGGCATACTCGCTTTCAAAGATGGTGCTGGTCAGACTGCTGAGGCTGAGATTGAGTCCCTGTGAGATGAGTACGATGGTGATGACCAGGGCGGCGAGCATGAAAGTGGTTTGAAGAGTGTCTGTCCAGATAATGGTCTTAATTCCCCCTTTAAAGGTGTAGAGTATAATCAGCAGGATGAAAATGCATACCGATACCCAGAACGGTATGCCCCACTGCTGAAACACGAAAATGTGTAAGACGTTGATAACCAGAAACATTCTGAAAGAGGCCCCGATGGTCCGGGAAAGCAGAAAAAAGAATGAGCCTGTTTTATAGGACCAGAAACCGAAGCGTTGCTCCAGGTACGAATAAATTGATGTGAGATTCAGCCGGTAATAGAGTGGAAGGAGGATATTGGCGATGATAAGATAGCCGAAGAAATAACCGGCCACCACCATCAGGTAGCTGAATTGTGTATCGCCCACCCAACCGGGGACTGACATGAAGGTAACCCCTGACAGTGAGGCGCCGATCATACCATAGGCCACCACAAACCAGGGGGAGGTCTTGTTGCCGATAAAGTAGGATGCGCTGTTGGCTTTCCGTGCTGTGATCCAGGTGATCAGAAAGAGCAGCAGGGTATAGGCAAGAAAGCTGACGAGTATCAGTTCTGGGGTCATGAGGCTCGGTTTTTAGGCCTTTGCTGTTGAAAAATTAAGTCAAGTCAATCCTTAAGGCCTGTTAATTTCCGTAATTTTGCAGGACAAATTTAGCTTTTTTCAGGCACCCGTTTCATCTTATATTCAAGCGATAAATGCATACAAACTCCTATCCTTCGCGATTGTTTGAGCAGGCTGTGAACGAACTTTCCCGCCTGCCGGGAATCGGAAGGAAAACAGCTATGCGGCTTGTGCTGCACCTGCTGAAACAGGAAGCAGTCAATGTGCAGGCACTGGGAAATGCTCTCATCAGGCTGCGCGAGGAAGTCCGCTATTGCAGGGAGTGCCATAATATCTCCGATCAGGAGGTTTGTGAGATTTGTGCTTCTGCTCACCGCGACCATTCTCTGATCTGTGTGGTGGAAGATATCCGTGATGTGATTGCCGTGGAAAATACGCGACAATATAAGGGTATTTATCATATTCTTAATGGATTAATTTCTCCAATGGATGGGGTCAGGCCGGAGGATCTGAATATTGAAAGTCTTGTCGGACGGCTGAGTGCTGAGGGGGTCAAAGAGTTGATTTTTGCACTTCCGGCCACCATTGAAGGGGATACGACCAGCTTTTATATTTTCCGGAAACTTGAGCATGCAGAACTGAGCATATCAGTCATTGCGAGGGGGATATCATTCGGGGACGATCTGGAGTATGCAGATGAAGTTACGCTGGGTCGCTCCATTCTGAATCGCACACCCTATCAGTCAACACTGGTTAATAACCGTTGAACCTAGCAGCATGGAACTTTTTCTTCAGCCCGAAACATGGATAGCCATCCTGACCCTGACCTTTCTCGAGGTGGTTTTAGGGATCGATAATATCATTTTTATTTCGATTGTAACCGGGAAACTTCCCCAGGAACGCCAGCGCATGGCCAGGAATCTGGGGCTGATCCTTGCGATGGTATTCCGTATTGCTTTGCTGCTGGGAATTTCCTGGATCATCGGTCTGACCAGCACCCTGTTTACGATCGATTTCTGGGGATTATACCATGAGGTCAGCATCCGGGATTTGATATTGATTGCCGGTGGAATATTTCTTCTTGCAAAAAGTACGACAGAGATCCATCATAAGGTCGAAGCACGGGAGCATGGTCAGAAAGAAGTGAAAACCCGGGGTGTTTCCGGTGCCATCCTCCAGATCGTTCTGCTGGATATCATTTTTTCATTTGACTCCATACTCACAGCCATCGGTATGACCAAAGAAGTGACCCTCATGATCATCGCTGTGGTGATCTCCCTGGTGATCATGATGCTGTTTTCAGGGGCTATCAGCCGTTTTATTAACCGTCAGCCCACCCTGCAGATCCTGGCGCTCTCGTTTTTGATTCTCATTGGTTTCATGCTGATGGTAGAAGGTCTGCATTTCGATGTTCCCAAAGGCTACATTTACTTCGCAGTGATCTTCTCTCTTCTTGTTGAGATATTGAATATCAGGATGTTCAAGAAAAGAAAGGCGAAAGAAAAAAGCGGGGAACATGCCTGATCAGTACTGATTCAGGGTGTGGATGATGCCCTTCATTTCATCGGGTTGCAGTGATTTCCGGTTGGCTTTGATCCTGTAATATACGAAAGTGCCTAATGACGCCAGGGAAACATAGAGGAAAGGGCTGTCGTAATTGAAGGCATCCACTTTTTGTCCGCCGGGATTAAGGAAACTGACAATGTATGAGGCCACCCCTAAGCCCAGTGTGATATTCTGAACCGTACGGTACCGGCGGTGGAATTTCATGGCGTCCTGATATGCGGGGGGACAATCTTTGAAGTGGTCTTTCGCCACCGTTTTAATATTCCTGGAATTGACAAGGATCATTTGGGAAGAATCGGATGGCGGTGTGATGAAATAATGATACTGTGTGATGCGGTTCTTCCTGCTGCGGTCCTCAATCACATTTCGGTTCATGTAATCCGGGTTTTTAGGATCCCCGCTCAGTAGCCTCACATCTCCCGGCCATCCGGGAATGCTCCGGCAATAATACAGGCTGTATTTTCCGCTGAGCATCCTTTCGGCGAAAACAAAGCGGTTACCCGGCACGGAGCCGCTCCGGTAATATTTGTTGCCTGCATTGTAACCCCAGATCCGGCTGGCAGGGTACATTCGCTGCGTGTAACAAACCTGGAGAAACTGGTCGGTAAAATGGGTGCGGAGCACTGCAATATCATTCACCGTTGAGTCACGGAACAGAAAGACCATAACCCTTGCGCAATCCACACTGTCACCCATGCTGAACTCAGGATTGGGATTCGGATAACGCAGGCGGTTCACCGTGTCCGGTATGCTTCCCTGCTGAGCCATAAGCCCCATACAGCTCAGAACGAACAAATGCAGAAACATCAAAGATTTCATGCATCAAAAGTATGAATAAAAGATAAAAAAGAGGCTGTCCTTTTGAGACAGCCTCCGATGTCAGGACCTTGCTTTATTGATCGCTTTCTTTCGAAGGCAGAAGGGTTACACTGCCAATATAACGGTGCGGGAAGTTTCCATCATCGTGAACATTGATAATGTAAGAGTAGATCCCCTGGGGCTGAAGCTTTCCGCTGTACATGCTGGTTCCGTCCCAGCCCTTATGAATGTCTTCGGTGTAATAAACTTCCTGCCCCCAGCGGTCGAAAATCCTCATTTTGAATGTTTCCTCCTGGAAGCCCACACCCAGCGGAATGAAAAGTTCATTCACATAATCACCATTGGGAGAGAAAGCATTGGGGATAAAGAAAGCAAAAGCGTCGATCACCTCCACGGTGTGAATGGCGGTATCGGTACAACCGTTCATGTTCTCAACGATGAGTGTTACCGTATATTCACCGGCCTCACCGTAAAGGTGGTCAGGGTTCTGCAGGTCAGATACATTGAATTCCTGGCTGGTCGGGTCGCCGAAATTCCAATCCCAGTAGTAAGCTCCAAGCGACTGATCAATAAAATTGATGAGGGGATTTTCCATGGTCACCGCGGGCGGGTTAGCGATAAAGTCGGCCACGGGAGCAGGGAAGAGGGTGATGGTGTCACTGCTTGAAGCCGCACATCCGTCGGTGGTTGTCCCGCTGAGGGTCACAATATAGATATCCGGTTCATAATAAGTGTGACTCGGATTCTGAAGTGTCGAGGTGTTATCAGCACCGGCATCCGGGTCGCCGAAATTCCACGACCAGCTTGTCGAATCGATCAGAGGTGAAGGAACGAAAGTGAAGTCGACTTCCAGTGGAGGACAGCCTGAAACAGGCATGGCCATGAAGTTCATCAGCACATTCGGATAAATATTGACAGTGGCAGTGGCTGTTCCGGTACATCCGGCGCCATCGTCACCCGTGACCGTATAGGTGGTGGTCACCGTCGGACTGGCAGCCACGCTGGAGCCACTTGTGTTGCTGAGCCCGATGGGTGGAGCCCAGGTGTAAGTTGCCGCACCGGTGGCTGTGAGAACCGTATATGATCCGGGACATATGGATGGATTAGCCGGTACAATGGTGATCGGGATATTGGTCACAACGGTTACCGTTACGCTTGCTGTGTTCGTACAGCCGTTGGTTTCTCCGGTTACCACGTAAGTTGAAGTCGCTGCCGGGCTTGCGGCAACGGATGTGCCGGTCGTCCCGCTCAGTCCGGCGGGAGGTGCCCAGGTGTAATTCGTAGCGCCGGAGGCGGTCAGATTCACAACATTGCCAAGGCAAACGGTGGCATTTGCCGGAGATACTGATACCGTGGGTGCCTGATAAACGGTCACGTTCTGAACTGCAGTGTTCGTGCAATTGTTGATGTCGGTATAGGTATATGTGATGGTGTGGGTTCCGGGTCCGGCTGTCAGAGGATTGAAGCTGCTCCCTGTCACCCCGTTCCCGCTGTATATTCCACCTGCAGGCACACCTGTATTGAGAGTAACGGCATTACCATTGTTGCACAATGCAGGTATGGCG
>CALGYY010000236.1 GCA_937934705.1 uncultured Bacteroidota bacterium | reverse complement strand
GACCCTCTATTGCTGAGTGAGACCTTCAGTCAAACCGCAGGCAACATCGGACTGGCGCACCGGAACATGTACTTCTCAAAGCCTTCAAATAGTGGTTTTGACCCCGGCTATCATCACATTGACGGTTACACATTAAACAGCGAAGATATCCGCTACTATCACACCCTTTTGCCCTTCACAGATCTGAAATATGTGACGGGCTCACGAAAGGAACAATACTTCCATGTGATTCACTCCCATAATATCAAAAGGCAGGTGACCATCGCGGCTAATTTCAGGATCATCAATGCTTTCGGAAGGCGCTCGTTCAGGCAAAAAGCCGACAACATCAACACCAGCTTCACCGCATATTACACGACACGTAAACAGAGATACGGGGTTTTTACACACTATTATTATAACCGCTCCAAAAATATGGAGAACGGAGGATTGCTGGTGGATTCAACCTATGAACAATACAGGGAAGGGCTCAATTTCACACAGTTCGCCTACGGGCTTTTCAACGCACTCAATACATTCAAGGAAAACGCCTGGCAGGTAAAACAGTTTGTCAACCTCGACTTCAGGAGGGCCGACAGCACTGCAGGGAAGCTCAGAGGGTTCAGTATGGGGCGCTTCACCCTCACCAGCACCTATCAGAAACCCCGTTATTATTACGAAGATCAGGATGCTTCATCAGGCTATTACAATGCAATCTATTATGATAGTACAGCCGCCGATGACTCCTCATATACGAAGCAGCTTCACAACAGCCTCAACTGGTGCAGCAATGAATTCAACGCCCGTGGAAAACCATCAGTAATGAGGCTGTTTGCCGGCATAAAACACTCCTATATTGAAGTTCATGAAGCCCCTCTTGCTTTTTATCTGAGTCAGTTCAGGTACTCCGGTGGACTGCAACTTAATCTGCATAACGGATTCAGGGCTGAGATCAGCGGGGATTATCTGACCGGTGACTACAATGCAGGGGATCTCAGCGCCGGGATGAATGCTTCATACGGATTGGGTGATGGCGCCAAAAAGGGGACGCTTTCAGTATTTGGCCGCTTCGCGAGAACAGAAGCATCCTGGGTCGCCCGGCACATTGAGAACAACTATTACCGCTGGTATCACAATTTCGGAAAGCAGCAGAAGACAGAGGCGGGTCTTTCGTACATCTACAAACGTCTGCAGACCCGTATACACTGGCAGCAGTGGTCGCATATGGTTTTCTTCAATGAAGCATCACTTCCTCAGCAGGATTTCGGAAAAGCAGCCAATGTCATCGCTTTAACTGCAAAAAAAGACTTTGTCTTCGGAAAAGTCAGGGTCGACAACACACTGCTGATGCAGTACACCGATCGTGACGACATCATACGCGTTCCGCTGCTGGTGGCTTCACAGGCCTGGTATGTTACTTTCGACATGTTTAAAAAGGCGCTTAAAGTTCAGACCGGAATTGAAGCATGGTATAATACGCCATATTATGCAGATGCCTGGAACCCGGCCACCCGGCAATTTCACCTGCAGAATGAACGCAAAACCGGTAATTACGTGTATATCGATGTATTCCTTAATCTGAAGATCAAGCGGGCCGTGCTGTTTCTGGCACTGGATCACGTCAACAGCGGCCTGATGGGATATAAGTATTACACCACACTCCATTACCCTGCACCAGACCGGGCCTTCAAATTCGGCGTCAGTTGGATGTTTCACGATTAACTACTCCACGAGCCGATACAACTCCATGGCTTTTTCTCGCGAACACGCGTTGAAATGCCACCATTCGGTGCTGAGGTTGAATAAACCTGCCTGATGCATCACTTCCCTCAGCAGTTTCCGGTTATTGATCTGCTGCTGGGTGAGTTCTCCGCGGGCCAGGCATTCCGCCTCCCTGGCCGGTTGTGCGAGGTCGCCGAAGAAATCGAATGGACAGCCCATATCCAGCTCATGGCCTTCTGCGTCAACCAGAGTGACATCCACGGCTGCTCCGTAATTGTGGATGGATCCGCCATTCCCCGGATTGGCAACATATTTTCCGCGTTCTGCCACGGGGACCTTCACGGAGTCCCAGAAAACCTGCTGAAGAGACATCGGTCGGACTGCATCAAGAACCAGCAAAGAAAGCCCCGGCTCACGCTGCTTCAGCATATGCTGCGCCTTTACCAGTCGTTCAGCCACATCAGGCTGAAGGTAGGCCCTCTCCATATCACCATATACATCAATTCCGAGAAAATTATTGGTCGTTGAATAGCGCAGGTCAACCTGAATTGTGCTGTCAAGTTCCTGCACATCTGCCAGGCCGAGCAATTTCAGCCGCTCCTCCAGCTCGCTGAAAGCCGGTTTTTGCTGATGAAGTGAATCACTCACTGATTTTGCAAACTGGCGCAGTTCCTCATTGCTCTCCTGCTGACCACAGGAAATCATCAAAACGCTCAATGCAGCAATTAAACAGTACGTCCGTCGCTTCATCGGTCATCGGGTATGGCTTCAACGATATTGGCCTGAATAGTCAGTACCACTTTAGCTTGTCGTGCATTCGATAATACAGTGACCGTTTCAGTACGATGACCAAAGTCCTCATCCGTTTTCATAAAAATTGATATCTCTCCCTTTCCTCCCGGGGGTATGGGCTCATGCGACCAGTCTACCATGGTACATCCGCAACTGGTCTCCACTCCTGATAGTACCAGGTCCTCATTCCCCTGGTTGGTAAACTTAAACACGCAAACTGCCCGCGTCCCTTCACCCAATGTCCCGAAGTTATGCGTTGTTTTCTCAAAAATGATCTCAGGAAAATTTGTACGAGCATCCCCCGCCTGGTCTGACTCATAGAGGACAATCTGTATTTTCCTTTCAAAAGCGGCTGTACGGCTATATATGGAATTACGCTTGTCATTGGGATTGTCACTTACGAAAGGGCTTGCTGTTGATTCCCCGATGGGGTCCTCATGAATTCGCAGCACACCCCCATTTGAAGCTGTACTATCAAGGAAGGGCAAAAACACACCTTCATCAAATTCCCGCAGATAATTTTTCAGTGATGCAATCCTCCGCATGGCGAGATTTACATTATACTCCGTACTTGTCAGCGGACTACAGTAGCCCTTGATCATAATATTCACCTTACTCCCCTTTTCCAGGTCCATGAGCAACAATTTACTGAAGAGCTTCAACTGGGCAAAACCTTTTCCGATATAATTCTCAAAAAAGTCCTCAATATCCTTCTCCGCCTTGATCTTGTCAAATCCTGTGAGACCTTTGGAGTATTCCAGCTTGTAAAGATCCTTCATCTCGTAGTACTCACTCAGGGTGGTCTTGTAGTTTTTATCCGTGCTGGTTGCCAGACTCCGGGGATTGGGCTCATCATTGTGAAAATAAAGTGTCAGCGGAAGCAACATCTTAATGCTTTCCTCCAGGTCAAAAACCGTATCCTCTTTCTGTGGTTCAGTAATTTGTTGTACAATTTCTACCCTTTGCTTCGAACGCCATTCATAATAATAAATATCATTACAGCATGTTTCACTTTTGATATACAGTGAACCCGGACGGTTGGAAGTAAAATATCCATCATCATCCACATGATTAATCGTAAAATAAATATCATTATATCCTGTATTCAGAGGATAGCCAACGTTTTCCGGCTTGGTCCAACTATTCAGCGAACCTCTTGAACTGAAAATATCAAAGGCTCCCAATCCGGGATGATAATCTGAACTGAAATATAAAGTCTGTGTTGAATCATGATAGAAGGGAGTGATCTCATCACCCGGGGTATTGATATTGCTTCCCAGGTTCACCGGTTCAGTGTATTTTCCGTCTTTGAGTATGGTGTACCAGATATCCAACCGGCCGAAACCGCCAGGTCGGTCAGAAACGAAGTAAATAATCCGGTAATCCTCCTGCTCGCTGAGTGCTGGTTGTGTATTGGTATAGCCGCTCAGGTTTATGCGGTCGTTGAGTTTTTCAGGTTTTTCCCATTTGCCTTCATGACGTTCAGCATACCAGATCTCGGTTCTCAGTTGGGGATTGTTCTCCACCTTTCCCCGTGTGAAATACATCCTCTGCTGGTCTGCTGAGACAGTGGCGTTGGCAGTGTGGTAACCCGGTACATTAATGCGTGATTCCATCTCTGCCGATCGGGACCAGCCGGCCTGAGTGGCCTCGGCTACATAGAGTTTTGACACGTAGGTATTAGGGATGAAGGTTTCCAGATCACCTGTCACCACAGGCCTTAGTGCCGAGAACATCAGTGCGGTATCCCCGAGTTGGGCGGCATTGAATTCAGACCAGGAAGTGTTGACTTTAACATCCAGCAGATGCTCAATACTGATGTCCAGCGGACGCTCCAGTATCTCCAGCGCCAGACGGCAAGCTTCAGTTTCCTGCTTTGCCTTTTGGATATAATATTCATCATTAAGTGCGCTTTCAAGAGCAAATACGGAAAAATTACGTGCGGCCTGAGCATACTTTCCGTTGGTTTTCTGCATCATAGCCAGCCAGAAGCGACAAAGCGGATATTTACGGCCATTGTCACGGGCAAGCACCTTATCATAAAATCGTTCAGCCTCTTCATAGCTATTGAACAGCCGGCTGGCTTCAGCATACTTCCATGCCGCCTTGAGTGACGTTGAATCAAGGTACAAGGCATTTCGGTAATACATGGCCGCTCCATAAAAATCGTTCTCCAGCATAGCCTCATCACCGTACAGAACACTCTCTTCAAAGGTCTGCGAAGATAAGGTCCCCGGTAAGAGAAAAGCGCAGAAAAGGAATATCAACAGTTTTAACTTCTTCTTCATATTAAAAAATCGGGCAGGGGATCTCCTTGCGGCGCTTGTGTTTGAATTTACTATATGTATACGTCAATGAAAACTCCAACCCACCCCTGTAATAGCTGGCAGGTTTGAGTT
>CALGYY010000235.1 GCA_937934705.1 uncultured Bacteroidota bacterium | reverse complement strand
GCCTGCTCACAGGCCGTCGCTCAGTTCGATGAATTCAGATTACAGGAGGGAAAGACTCTGGAGTCTGATTTCTCCATGCGGATTGGCAGAATACTGGAATATCTGGGAAAAACGGAAGCTTTCGAAACAAAAAGAATCAGCCAGATCCGTGACAGAATACGGAAGAACCTGAGGGAATTCACCGAGAATGAGAATGTGGACGAGAACCGTTTTGAGCAGGAGTTGTTTTATTACCTCGAAAAACTTGACATTACCGAGGAAAAGATCCGCCTCAAACAACACTGCGAATACTTTGTACAGTGCCTGGCGGATGCCGACAACAACGGCAAGAAACTCAATTTCGTCAGCCAGGAGATCGGCAGGGAAATCAACACCCTGGGCTCCAAAGCAAATGATGCGGACATCCAGAAGCTGGTAGTGGAGATGAAAGATGAACTCGAAAAGATCAAAGAGCAGTTGCTGAATATTCTCTGAAAAAAAAAAGAGGCTGCCCAATGACAGCCTCTTTTCTTATTGACATTACTCTGCTACCTCACCAGGTTCAGCTTTTTCACGCTCCGCCCGGCATTGTTTTCAATGATCACGAAGTAAGTCCCGTCACGCAATTGTTCCACATTCAGGGGAATCAGGTTAGTCGCATCCCCTGTCTGTACATATTCCAATACCTTTTGTCCGAGGATGTCCGTCATGCTGATCCTGATCCCTGCATAAGGCCTGTCGCGGAACTGAATCATCACCTCATCCCTTGCAGGGTTAGGATACAGCTGTATCTCCTGATCCTGCGGAGCGACTTCCTCTTCGCCAGTCACCACCTGGCAGACGTGCGGAAAAATCGCCATCCTGATATCCAGGTTCCCATTCCAGGCCGTTGTAAAGTTGTTCCATGAGTTGTTACTCCATTGCTCCCAGGCGTTGACCGGACTGGCCTGTCCGTCCGCATTCGAAACCAGGCCAATCGTATCACCGGCTGTGGTCGGCAGGATCACGCCGGCATAAAACGGTCCTGGTATATTGGCAGGCGTGGAAAAAGCAACGTATGTGTAATAGTTGTTATTGACATCACTGATGATTTGTGATACAGGAAGATTAGCAGTCGCGAAGGTCGTTCCTGGTTGTGTTCCCGTATGATTCCATAATGCAGCCTGGGCGCTTCCGCTGCCTTCAGCGGCACCGAACCAGAACATAATTCCGTTGACCTTATTAAATGGACTGTAGGATCCGAAGTATTCAGCCTTGGCTTTATCCCCGTATGCATTGTTTCCGCAGGCATAACCTCCGCCCTGCGCCCCGTATAATGTTGCAGTTCCGGTGAGAGGCAACTGCATGGTATCACAGGTCCCTGTTCCGCCTGATGACACTACGATATAGCCAGTTTTGGTCTCTGAATCCGATCCGTATGAATTACTTGCCGTGAGCGTGACGGTATAGGTTCCTGCCGTATTGTAAACAATATTCGCCGGGTTCTGCGCCGTTGAACTGGAGGGCGTCCCTCCGCTGAATGACCATGACCAGCTTGTGGGTGAGTTGGTTGAGAGATCTGTAAAATTCACACTGCCTCCCACAGAAATATTTGTGGCACTGGCCGAGAAATTGGCCACCGGGGCTGCAGCGGTGCAGGGGCCGCGTCCGCTGAGGGTGGTGGGATTCGTGTTCCCCGGATCAAGCCAGTCCTTCAATCGGGTGGCAGCTGTTGTTCCGTTCTGGTCCCACGAATAGCTGAACTTACCGTAATAATCGTAATTGCTTGGGGTAGAACAGTACGAACCTCCTCCGGTCAGATCGCCGACGATCAGGCCCGACGCGTTAAAGATCGGCGAACCGGATGATCCGCCTTCTGTAACGCCGTGCCCGTTGGTTGTAGCAGCCCATTGCACTCTCCAGTGACTGCCGGGGGCACTGCCCCAGCTTGAAGAAACCAGGGTAGAAGTATAGGTGGAAATCTTCTTGATATCTCCTGCCGGGTGATGGATGGACACACCCGATCCCGATGCTGTCGTGCTGCGGCTCCATCCATTATAATACACCTGCCATGCAGAGTTGACTGCTGTTGAAAACTCCAGTAATAGAAAATCGGAGCCATTGGTACCGCCACTGCCACCGTTAGCACGCTTCACACAACCGGTCTTTGAATTATAGCTGGGCTGAGTCGATGGATTGGTACACCCCGCTGCTTCATAGTTAAAATAGAAAACCCACTGAAGAAAATCGGCCGCACTTGAATTCTCCCCGCAATGATCCGCGGTCAGGAAATAGGGCGTACAATTCTGATTCACATTATTGATCAGGGTTCCGGTGCACCAGCCGTAACTTGATCCGGCTTTCAGAAATATACGGGCCACCCCCTTCTTCTCATCCTGCCAATTGGTCCCTTCCGAACAATTGATATTCACCTCACAGTAATCCGAATCACCAAAATCCTTTGTCTCCCTGAATACATATGCGTCGCGATACACATAGGATACTTCTGAGATGCGGATATCAGCAGTTCCCGCAATGCGGCGGAAAGGTTCATAGTATTCCAGAATCAACTCGTCGCCTTTGATCAGTTCTGTGGCAAAAAAACCTTCTGCAGGATTGTTGG
>CALGYY010000234.1 GCA_937934705.1 uncultured Bacteroidota bacterium | reverse complement strand
GAATCCCCCGGGAACATGAAGCGACATTCGGGACCATTTCCACCGGCCATGGGGTGGACGTTTCCCCAGTATTTCATTCTTTCCCCATCCTTCCATATGCCTCTCAGGAAATTATAGTACTCCTGCGCCTCGCCGGGTGCAGTCATTCCCCAAAATCCACCCAAACCGTTGAAATAAACGAAATGACACATCCCGTAGCGTTCGTTGTCAATGATCCCGTCACTGAAATTGGATCCGTTGATCCCGTAACCACACACCAATTCCCCGAAACCGTCGTAACGCGGATTGTCGACCCCGTCGGCATCCATATAGGGTCCCCGGTAGAAGTCAACCCCCACGGCAGGGGGCTGAGCCCCGTAATCCTGCGGGCGGCCGCTTCCGTCCGGATCCACACCATTGTAACAATAGCCGAGCCCCCGGTAAACGTCGGAGCCCACATAATCATCGTACGCATCACCCAGATCACAATCAGCAAACTGGCCAAACCAGGTCTGGTTCAGCCTCTGATTAGAGCGGTTAATAATCTCGTAGTTGTAAAAAGTGGCATTGTTCAGCTCGTCGTGACCTTCCCAGGCAAAGGCCTGTGCGCGGATTTCAAGGCCTATAGCCTCTCCGTGCGTCTCAAAATGAAGGTTACCGTTGTCGTTAAAAACCCACCACAGGGTCTGGTGACCCTGTAATATCTGGTCAGCCAGGAGACCGCTGCCTCCCATTCCTGTTTCCACGGGTAAGCCCGGCGGACGGTTGATGTTACAATGCTGGTGGCCGAAATCGTAGTAGGGGTAGTCCCCTTTTGTGTAATCATAAACACCATTGCCGTCATAATCATAAAACGGCGCAAGGTAGAAACTCTGTAAACGCGCAGGATCGCCATGGGCAGGGTAGTTTTTGATGAAGTCCGGCACCTGGTATTTACTCAGGCTTGGGTCTTCGCGGAAAGCAGCAATAAATTCCTCTACCTGGCGACTGTAGAAAACAAAAACATGATCCCAGTCCATGCAACTGTAAGCATCAGTTGCAGCCAGACCATCTGTACTGAGAGGTCCGGGAAAGAAATCGACCCCATCGCCACGGTACCTCTGTGCCGCCAGCTTCAACTGACCATTGTCGCTTAAGCCTCCGATCCAGATCGCTGAAGAAAACATGGAGCGTTTGTAAGAGTTTTTCGGAATGAAATATTGACCATTCCCCTGAAGGTCCCACCAATGGTCACCGCTGGCGTTGATGCGGGCTCTCACATTATTGATGTCCAGATCAGCATAGGCCGAGGAAGCCAGACAACCTTCGGCCAGGCCCTGACGGGTCTGGTAGCCTTTGGAAGGGGTGCATGGTTTTACGGGCTCCTGTGCCAGGGCGTGAAGGTGAAGCAGGGAAATGGCGCACAAAACAATGAGAGTCAGATGTTTTTTCATATGCAGGGTTTTCATTGCCTGCTCAGCAGCAGCAGACCAATACAATAATACTAAAATATATCAGGATAGCAGCATTTGGACCGGGGCAGTTTGCAGGCTGGTTCTGAAAGCGTAAAAATAGGGGAAAATGCCTCCCATGGTATTCCTTTAACTGACAGAATGCAACCTTTTACTGATTTCTGATGTAGTCTGTACCCGGACAGATTATCTTTAGGGCCTTTTCAGACCTTATAATATAAGATTGTTATATGAATAAACTTTTTCCGAAAATTTTCACGGCCTTTCTGGCTGTTTTTCTCACAACAGCGACCCTGCATGCCACTGCATTTCATTCAAAGGCGGTTTCTTCCCCACCCCTGATCATACAGTCAGACCCTGATTCCCTGATCCAGGCAGTACTGCCTCTGATCAGTGCCGACAGCATTCAGGCAGTGGTGCAGCATCTCGAAAGTTATGGCAGCAGGTTCTGTCTTTCGCCCAACCGCAAGGATGTGGCGGAATGGATACAGGATAAGCTGATTTCATACGGCTATGCGAATGCGGTGCTGGACTCTTTTCAGATCACGGAAGAATGGCCCTGGGGATCGGGAACGTTTTATCAGACATGGCAGTACAATGTAGTGGCCGACCTCACCGGCACAGAAACTCCTGACCTGTATTACATCACCGGAGGGCACTACGATGCCATCGTTTACCCCGGTGATCCCTTCGCGGGCTGTCCGGGAGCTGATGACAATGCCAGCGGCACTGCAGCAGCCATGGAAATTGCCCGCGTGCTGAAACTGGGAAATGTTCAGCCCCCGGCGACTATTCGATTTGTATTATTCGCCGCTGAAGAACTCGGACTCAACGGAAGCTATCATTATACTGAGGAAGCGCTTGCCTCTGGAGAGAAGATTGCCCTCATGCTGAATATGGATATGATCGGCCATGAACCGGATACTGCCGGGTATGATGTCCAGCTTAACCAGTACGCGGGATCGGAATGGATAGGCGACCTGGCGACAGAACTCGCGGCTGATTATTGCAGTCTGGGCACCTTCACCATGACGTTTAATGAGACCATAGGATCCGACAGTGATCCCTTTTTTCTTTCGGGTTACCCGGCTATCTTCTTTCAGGAAGATCATTTCAGTCCGGAATACCACCAGATGATAGATGTGGACAGCAACATGAATTTTCCCTACTGCGCGGAGGTTACCCGTCTGGCTTGTGCCACACTGTTGCAGGCTTCATCTGCACCCTCTAAGCTGAAACTGAAAATCTTTAACCCGGGCGACGGTCAGTCTCTCGTTCCGCGCTGGAACCCGGCCCCGGAAAATGATATTGCATCATACAATGTATATCTCGGTACGGCAGGCGGTGTATATGATACAGTGTTTAATACTACTGATACGTCTATGCTGCTTAATGGATTGCAGAGCGGAACGCTTTACTATATTGCTGTTTCCGGTGTAAATCAGCAGGGCGCGGAGGGGCTTTCCACTGAAGCCTCAGACCGCCCGGTCTTGGTGAGCCTGACGCCCGGTGTGCTGATTGTGGATGATTCGGAAAGCGGGTATTACAATCCCTCAGATTCAGTGGTTGATGCTTTTTACCGCGGGCTTTGCTCAGCTTACGAAACCGCGGAGTATGATGTACTGTCAGAAGGCCAGGTCACACTCGAAGTCCTCGGAGCCTATTCAAGCGTGCTATGGCATATGAACCGGCCGAATGCTGTGGTCAGCCTTAAATCATCGCTCGCAGCGATTGATCAGTACCTGGAACTGGGCGGCAATATTTTCTTCACTTTATTGCAGCCAACCCGACACTTCACCGGGTCTTCCGTATTTCCAACCTTGCCGCGGCCTGGCAGTTTTCTCTATGACCGTATGGGCATCGACAGTATTTCTTACATCCAGAATGCCGCATTCATCCGGGCCATTCCGCTGGATGCAGATTACCCGCTGCTTACAGTAGATACCCTGAAAACCCTGCCAGTTAACAACCACCATTTGCTGTACACCGATGCCCTCTGGCCGGTTTCGTCTGCAACAGCAGTTTATGCTTTCGGCAGCGATTACGACAGTCTGAGCCTGGAAGGACTTATGCAGGGACATCCGGTTGGGGTAGAGCACCGGGGAAACGGATTCAACACTTTCATCATCTCGTGTCCGTTGTTCTACCTTGATAGTGCCGGTGCTGCCACACTGGTCACTTATGTAATGGAAAATGTTTTCGGTGAAATTCCTTCAGGTCAGCCAGAGATTATTGCAGCGGAAGATGTAGTCGTGTATCCTAATCCTGCCCGTCAGGAGATACGTTTCACTTTGCCTGCAGGTGACGCATATTCGGGCCATCTGGAAGTGTATGATTACAGCGGAAGACTGCTCATGAATGCGGATAAGCCGGACATGGTCATGGATGTGACTTCACTTTCGCCGGGGCTTTATATCCTTCGTATCAGAGGCCAGGAACGATGGTACAATGCCCGCTTTATGGTGAGCCAGTAAAAGCAGGTCTTTGTTTTTCAGGGTGCAGACTTCTCTCAGGAAGTCACTTTTTCGATATTGACCGCCGATAGTTTAAAAGGGGCAATCTTTGAAAAGGGATCCAGTTCGTCGCGCGTCAGCATATTCACCCTTGACTCGGTGAAGTGAAAAGGCATGAACAATTCACCTTCCAGCACACCCTCATCTGTTTTTACAATGGCTTCTATACTGCCCCTGTCGTTGTATATCCGGATCTTTTGGCCACTTAATAATGATCTTTTGAAAGCATCAGCCGGGTGAATCAAAACAAAGGCTTCGTTGGCAAAAGCGTTCAACACCTCACTTTTGCGCGACATGGTTGAGGTGTGATAATGGTAGAGGATGCGACCCGTATTCAGAAGGAACGGAAATTCTGTGCTGGTCTTTTCGTTTTGTTCTGCATGATCCACCGGGAACAATCGGGCCTTTCCGGAAGGGGTATTGAAACGATCGAGATAAAGTGTCGGTGTACCCGGATGATCCGGGGTGGGACAGGGCCATTGAAGCTCTTCGTTTTCCAGGCGTGCATGGCTGACTCCGCCCATGATGGGGGCAGCCTTCGCCAGTTCATCAAATATGGCAGCTTCATCACTGTAGTGGCCGATGTCAGACTTCATGGCAGCGGCAATTGCAAGGATGATCTGCCAGTCCTGCCGCCCCTCGCCGGGTGGCAATACAGCCTTTCTGGTTCTCAGAATCCTTCGGTCGCTGCTGACCGTGGTGCCGTTCTTCTCCGCGAAGGCGGTGGCGGGCAGAACAACATCGGCCAGTTGCGCCGTTTCTGTCAGGAAGATATCCTGGACCACCAAAAAATCAAGCTTCTCAAATGCCTCCCGCGTGTGGTTCAGATTGGGATCCGACATCATCGGATTTTCCCCCATGATATAAAGGCCGCGGATGTTTCCTTCGTGGGCAGCATGAACGATTTCAACTGTCGTCAGACCGGGCCGCCCATCAAGTTTTTCAACATCCGTATTCCAGAGAGCTGCTACACGTCTGCGATTCTCCTTGTCAGAAATGGGAATATATCCGGGATACATCATGGGTGAGCATCCCACATCCG
Organism: uncultured Bacteroidota bacterium; assembly: GCA_937934705.1. Lineage (GTDB taxonomy): Bacteria > Bacteroidota > Bacteroidia > Bacteroidales > CAIWKO01 > CALGYY01. The sequence continues at coordinate 10,386 of CALGYY010000234.1, read as the reverse complement.
TTGCGCCCTGCACGTTGTTCTGGCCACGCGGCGGGTTGATGCCCGCTCCTTCCCGTCCCACCTGTCCGGTGATCAGCATCATATTGATCAGTGAAAACACATTGTGTGTTCCTGTGACCTGCTGGCTCATGCCCATCCCCGTTGCGATAATCGCATTCTTTGCACTGCCAAATATTCTGGCGGCTTCTTCGATCAGGCGGGCCGGGACACCCGTGATCCTTTCGGTTTCAGCAGGATCATAACGGCTGACAAGCTCTTTCAGGCCGAGGAATGCCTGCATTCCGTCTTCAATCCGGTTTTCAATGAATGTCTGATCAATCCATCCTTCCCGGATAATCACATGAATCAGTCCGTTCAGCAGGGCAACATCGGTTCCCAGTTTCGGTTGCAGCCAAACCTTTGCGTAGCGCACCAGGGGCGTGTACCTCGGATCAACCACGATGATGGCTTGTCCCTTTGCTGCTCCGCGTTTGACATAAGTGGCCGTGATCGGATGGGTTTCAATAATGTTGTTGCCGGTCACGAAAAGGCAATCGGCGCTTTCAAAATCAGCTATGGAATTGCTTCCGGCTCCGTCGCCGATAGATCTGATCATGGCGGTAACCGTTGACGCATGGCAAAGCCGTGTGCAATAATCAACATTGTTGTTGCCGAAGACCATCCGGATGAACTTCTGAAATATATAATTGTCTTCGTTGGTGGCTTTGGCAGAGGCGTAACCGGCCAATGCGTCTTTACCGTAAGTATCGCGGATAATGCCAAAGCGGGAGGCCACAAGCGCTATGGCTTCATCCCATCCTGCGGGTTCAAGTTTACCGTTTTTCCTGATCAGCGGTTGCGTGAGACGATCGGGGTGCCCGACATATTCATAACCAAAACGGCCCTTCACACAGAGGCGGCCGTCGTTGGGCATCAAGCCCTCAGTCCCGCTTGCTCTGACAATTTTGTTGTTGTTCACCCACAGTTCCAGTTGACAACCCACACCGCAGTATGGACAGGTGGTGCGCACTGCTTTTTCGCTATTGTATACATCAATCTCGCTGCGATGCGGCTTTTCCACTATGGCAGCTGTGGGGCAGAGCTGAATACATTCACCGCAGCCATCACATTCAGAATCACCCCAAACACCAAAACCCGCCACGATATAGGATGTGATTCCCCTTGATGCCATGCTCAGAACTTCTTTTCCCTGTATCTCCGCGCACGCTTTTACACAACGAAAACACTTGATGCACTTATTGCCGTCGTATGTGAGAACGGGAGAGCTGTGGTCGGAAGGAAAATCCAGTGCGTCGCAAATATTGGGCAGGCTTCGGTTTTCGGGCTTATCAAGTCCGTATTGACGGGCCAGTTCAGCAAGTTCGTCAAATGTCGAACGGTCTTCCTCATCTTTATGTTCCGAAAGCAGGTATTCAAGATTTACGCGGCGAAGATTCTCCAGTTCCTCATCAGTGGTAATCATTTTCATTCCTTCCTTCACTTCAAGGGTGCAGGCCATACTGATGCCGCGCAGGCCTTCGATCCTGATGCAGCAAAGGCGGCAGGCGCCGGTGGGGCTGATGCGGGGATGGTAGCACAGACCGGGGACATCAAATCCCGCGTCCCGCAATGACTTCAGCAGGTTTGTTTTTTCCGGCAGGGAAAAGACTTTGCCGTTGATTTCCACACTGACATTTCTGCTCATAGCGCTTAATCCATCAGTTCAATAATATTTTTCATGGCCGACTCAAGCGGCATCACAGGGGATTGTCCTAAAGGACAGAGGCAGGTTTGAGCGATGTTTCGTGCTTCAGCTACCAGTTGGGGCAGGAGTTTTTTCCTTTCACCCTGATTGTTTGTGCATCCACCGATCCAGCTTTGCATCAGGTGATAGGTTCCGGTTCTGCAGGGCACACATTTCCCGCAGGATTCATGTTTGAAGAATCCGAGGATATTTTGCAGGATATCTTTCAGAGAGGCATTTTTTCCGAAGACCATGATGGCACCGGAGCCCAGACTGAGCCCTTCTTTCCGCAGGGCATCATAGCACAACGGAATACCTAGCTGGCTCACGGAAGCAAAAGTACCGGCAGCACCGCCCAGAAGCACAAAGCAGATCTCGTCACCCTCCCGCGAGCCACCACCGGGTCCGTGAATAATATCTTTCAGGGGAGTTCCCATCTCCACTTCATAAACACCGGGGTTTTTGACATCTCCGCTGATACAGACCAGTTTGGTCCCCGGGGATGCTTCGGTACCGAGGGAGCGATAGGCCGCCGCCCCGTGCATCATGATGTATGGGAGATTGGCCAGCGTTTCGACATTATTGACCAGTGTAGGCTTTCCCCAAAGGCCTTTTTCGGCAGGGAAGGGTGGTTTAATTCGTGGATATCCCCTTTTCCCTTCAAGCGATTCCAGCAATGTCAGTTCCTCGCCACATAAGTAGGAGCCCGCGCCACGCATAATCTCGATGTCAAGTGAAAAACTGCTTCCACGGATGCCTTCACCCAACCAGGAAGCCTTGCGGGCCTCATCAATTGCAGTCTGCAGCCTTTCAATGGAGCGTCCGTATTCCCCGCGGATATAGATATAGGCGTGGCTGGCCCTCACAGCAAGGGAAGCAATCAGAAGCCCTTCCAACAGCAGGTGAGGATCCTCTTCCATCAGAATACGGTCTTTGAAGGTTCCTGGTTCCCCTTCATCAGCATTGCAGACAACATAGCTGCAACCATGAGTATTGCTGGTGTGAACGGCTTTGGTTTTGGTGCCTGTGGGAAATCCTGCACCTCCGCGGCCCCGGAGTCCTGACAGGAAGATCTCTTCGAGAATTTCCTGCGTGTCTTTCCCGAGCGCCTTTTCAAAAGCCTGATAACTGCCGGCCTTCAGGGCATCAGCGAGGTTCCACAAAGTTTTACCGCTGCGCAGTATGCGCCTTTTAGCATCAGGAGTTTTCATCTGAAGCTGTCTTTTTGTCAATACTTCGGATCAGTTCCACAATATCAGCGCCTGAGAAGGCTTCCTGATCCAACTGTACTGCCGGTGCCTGCTGACATTGCCCGAGGCATTCGCAATGCGCGAGGCTGATCAGGGGGTGATGTCCGTACCTCGACCTGAGTCTGGTATACAATTCTGCTGATCCGGCATGATGGCACATCAGGGATCCGCAGACCTGCAGCAGGAGCTTTTTTCGCGGACGCTGCGAAAGCATGCTGTAATAGTCAGCCACACCTTTAATTACAGCTTTGTTAAGCTGCAGGTATTCTGCTACACGGGTCAGGGATGCTTCAGTCAGGTATTTCCCGGGGTCTGCATCCTGCAGCTCATGCAGCATAGATAAAAGATATTCCCTCGCCGGGGGATATTTCCTGATGATCTCATCTGTATTTTCCATTGGATAAAGTTAATGATTTTCTGCTTTACCGGAAATCTTCAGGCTTATTGAAATTTGAAAAGGCTTCATGGTACTCAATATCCCAGTAATATGTCTTTACGCTGTTTAGCAGCTCAATGATGCGGGGCCGTTCATTCTCCCGTAGGATGGCTTCAGCAACGGAAAGGCATGATGGTGTGTAAACAGCATGCAGCGGTTCAAAGCCACGGGGGTGGCGCGGAACCAGGGCATCAATGCCTTCGCGGAAACAATTGACCTGCTCCCGGATCAGCCCGGCATCCAGCAACGGAGTGTCGCATGCCGTCACAAAAACGGTTTGACCGGTTGCTTTCAGAGCTGCGTGGATTCCGGCCAATGGCCCCCTGCCGGGATACTCATCCGGGAAGATACCGCTGATGCAGAGGGAGCCGTATCCCTCATCATCCGGCCGTCCTGCCAGGCAGATTTCCTGAAACACCGATGACAGGACCTTGTGTACCCTTTCAATGAGGGTGATGCCCCGGTAACTGATGAGTTCTTTGCGCAAGCCGCCCATACGGCGGGCGTTTCCGCCGGTCAGAATGACGGCAGTCGTGATTGTCAGTTCCAATCGAGCAGGGTCTTGATGGTTTGTCCCACCTCGTGAGCCTTTTCCTTAACCGGGGTTTCTCCGAGAGGAATATCAACAGGTACATCCATGTTTAGCGGGATCCTTCCGCTGATGGGTAGTGTGTAGGGGAAAGTGATGATGGCCTCGCAGTTAACCGGGATGTCGATAGGGATGTCCATATCAACGGGAATGCTGAGCTGCAAACTCACCGGAATCTTTTCATTGATCGGAATGGCTACGGGAATGCTGGTTTTCAGCGGAAGCGGGTCGCGAAACCGGAGGCGGACATCCTGCTTCAGGGGAATTTCAGCAATGATCGGGACATTGATTCCTTTTTTGCCGCCCCTGAAAGGGATGGTAATTTTCTGATCGACCGGGATCACTGCATCAACGGGCACCACGAGTTCGTCATTGATGAGCACAGCCGTATCAACGTCGATCAATTGTTTGATATTCAAAGTGATGGGGATGTTCAGCCGTTCATCCACCGGGATATCCTGTTTAAAATTGATTTTGTTCTTCACCCTCATCTGAACCATCACACGTACGCTCTGGGTCACTTTGAATTCGGTCTCAATGGGGAGAGTGTCCCTGATCTTAACGGTGTAAAGAATATGTGAGTCGCCCAGTTCATCCATCAGCACTGCCACACGGTCGAGCTTGACCTGGGCCTGGTGGCGAAACAACATCAGGCCGGCAATCAGGATAATGTTGATCGCCAGAGAAATTGTTGCAATCCAGGGAAGTGCTTTTTTCATAAGGCAAATATAAGCAATCCTCTGATCCCGTTCAGTTATCGATCTTCTCCGCCAGTTCTAGCCAGCGGTCGGTGCTGCTCTCCAGTCTTTTTTCAGTCTCGGCAAACTGAACGGATGCCTGCATCAGTTCTTCCGATGAAGCGGATCCTGAATTCAGAACATCCATTAAACGCTGTTTCTCTTTTTCAAGTAAACCAATCTCCTCCCCCAGGGCTTCAAATTCCTGTCTTTCTTTGTAGGTGGGTTTCAATGAAGGTTTCTTGTCTTCTTTACGGCTTCCGGGAATACTGTCACGTCTGACGCTTTGTTTCTGCTCCGGAACCCTCTGTTTGTTACGCCAGATACGGTATTCACTGTAATTACCATAGAAGTCCTTGATTTTTCCCTGTGTTTCAAAAACAAAAAGATGGTCGACCAGCTGATCCAGAAAAAAGCGGTCGTGGGATACGATCATCAGACAGCCCGGGTATTGCAGGAGGTATTCTTCGAGAACTCTGAGGGTGTTGATGTCGAGATCATTGGTGGGCTCGTCGAGGATCAGGAAATTGGGGTTACGCATCAGTACGCAAAGTAATGCGAGGCGGCGTTTTTCGCCTCCGCTGAGACTGGAAAAATAGCTGTACTGATTCTGATGGCTGAACTGAAAGTAAGACAGGAACTGTGAGGCAGAAACACTGCCTTTGCCCATGGGGACTTCCTCAGCAATTTCTTTGACCATTTCAATAACCCTCGGATCGCCTTTGGGCCGGAGTCCTTCCTGTGAAAAATACCCGAATTCTATGGTCTGTCCTTTACTGATCTTTCCTGCATCCGGAGACAAGTGTTCTGTGATGATGTTCAGAAGGGTCGATTTTCCGCTGCCATTTGGACCCGCAATGCCGATCCTTTCCCCTTTTTTAAAGGTATAGGTGAAGTCGTCGAGGACCTTCATGTCTCCGAATGATTTGCTTACATTATTCATTTCGAGAACTTTACCTCCGATCCTTCGAACAGAAGAATCAAAACGGGCCATTCCTTCATCCTGTTTCCGCCGGGCTTTTTCTTCCAGTTCATAAAAACTTTCGATACGCGCTTTGGCCTTGGTGCCGCGGGCCTGAGGCATTCTTCGCATCCATTCCAGCTCGCGGCGGTAAAGGTTTTTTGCTTTTTCGGTTTCTGCCAATTCGTTCCTGAAACGTTCCTCTTTTTTTTCGAGGTAATAGCGATAGTTTCCCTTGTATCGTATCAGTTGTCCCCTGTCCAGTTCAACCACCTCATCGCAGACCTGATCCAGAAAATAGCGGTCATGGGTCACCATCAGCAAGCTGAGTTTTTGCGGGGCGAGGAATTCCTCAAGCCATTCAATCATGCTGATATCGAGGTGGTTGGTGGGTTCGTCCAGCAGAATCAGGTCGTATTCCCCGATCAGGACCCTGGCCAGGGCGAGTCTCTTTCTCTGACCTCCTGACAGTTCCCCGGTTTTCTGATTCAAACCGGTGAGGCCCAGGCGGCTCAGGATCTCGCTGATCTTTCGTTCGTAATCCCATGCTCCGGCACGATCCATACGTTCGATCAGGTGGTTCATTTCTTCCTGGACTCCTGGATCTCCGCCTGAAATGATTCTTTCCTGACAATCTTCGTATTCCCTGACCAGGCAGGTGAGGGGGTCATCGGAATCCAGCAGGGCCTCCCTGAGCAGCATCTGAGGATCAAAAACGGGGTTCTGCGGAAGATAGGCCAGGCGGATATCTTTTCGCAACACGACTTTTCCCTGATCAGCGTCCTCTTTGCCTGCAATGATATTCATCAGGGTGCTTTTTCCCGATCCGTTGGCTGCGATGAGGGCGACTTTCTGCCCCAGATCCAGACCAAAGGTGAGGTTCTCAAATAACAGCTTCTCGCCAAAAGCTTTGGACAGATTTTCAGCCAGGAGGATGTTGACAGACATTGGTGCGGCTTACCCTTTAATAAGAAATGATGGGCATTTGGCGCAGGTATTTTGAGCCGTTGAGCTGACGAAGCATAAAGTCGGCGACATCGGATCGGGCAATCCGTTTTCCGGCCGGTTTATCGAGGGTGATATGGTATTTCCCGGTTTTGATGGCATCGATCAAAGTAGTGGGGCGCATCAGTATCCATTCCGCATCGCTTTCTTTGAGCAATTCAAACTGCCTGACCTGATCACTGCAGTCATTTTTTGAGAAAAGGGGTCTGAGAACTTTCCCCAGGAAACCGGAATCGTCTTTCTTTGCAAAGCAGGCTGCAGAAGACACAACAATGATTCGTTTTACAAAGTGAACATCCATGGCAAGGAGTATCCTGCTCATGGATTCTGACAGGATATTTCCTTCTTCTGTCGGCCTGCTGCCCAGAGCAACCAGCACGGCCTGGCATCCTTCAAGCGTTTGATTGATCAATGACTGGTCGCTGAGCTGACCTGTAAAAATCTCAAGTTTCTCATCCCTGATGTCGATGGCGGCTTCCCTGCGGACCAAAGCCTTCACCCGGTACCCTTTCACCAGAGCCTGCAGCAGGACTTCCTTTCCTGTTCTGCCGCTGGCCCCAAACAATGCAATGGTCATATTCCTGAATTTGAAGGTGCAAAGATACGAAATCCGCAGAAGACCCTTCCCGGGAAGATTGTTTTTCTTCAGTTCATGCCTGTGGAATCAATGAATTCACTATTTTTGAGAAAACGAAACAGGCGATGAAGCGATCAGTCATTTTCAGGCTCCCGATGATTCTTTTAACCGTATGGCTGTTCCCGGTCCATGGCTTCGCGCAAACGGCCAACTCAATGTATGAAGCCGGTGTGCAGAAATACAAAGACAAAGACTATGAAGGGGCGATCACGGAATTTTCCAATACCATTAACAAAAGCTCATACTTTTTTGAAGCTTACCTTGAGCGAGCGCGCTGTTATCTGGCATTGGGACAGACGGATAAGGCCATTGCAGATTGCGGTAAGGCCATTGAGATCCATGCCCAGTACCATCAGGCTTTCCTGCTGAGGGGACAGATCTATGCCGGTTTGAAAAACACCAAGGCGGCTCTTGCGGATTATGCCAAATGTCTTGAGATCAGGCCGGAATACGTTGATGCCTACCGCAGCCGCTCGGCACTTTACCTCTCCATGGGGAAAAATGATGAGGCGCTCCGCGACCTCAACAAAGCAATCGATCTGAAGCTGAAGGATGCGGATCTTTTGTATGAAAGGGCAGTTTTGTACCTGAAGATGGGGCGTGCTGAAGATGCTCTGCAGGATCTGGGTGCCTGCATCAGGATGAAGGCAGATTTCGGTCAGGCCTATTATGACCGCGCCCTGATTTATCTCGGCAGAAAAGATTATAAAACGGCTGTCACTGACCTCGAAAATGCAGTGAAATACGGTATCGCCAAAGAAGAGGTGTTCATGAAAAGGGCGGAAGCCTACTTTGTTCTGGAGAACTATCAGTCTGCTCTGCCTGACTTCGATCGACTGCTGAATGAATATAAGTCAAAGGACCTTCAGGTCCAGTACAAGCGGGGGGTCTGCCTTTTCAAGCTGGAGCGTTACGAAGAAGCCATGAAGGATTTCAGCCGCGTGGCTGCATTGGATCAGAAAAACGAAAATGCCAACCTTTATATGGCTGAAATATACATTGCCCAGGGAAAGGCCACCGGGGCATTACCCTATTTCAGCAAGGTTCTTTCCATCAATCCCAAAAACACGGATGTCAGAGAAAAAAGAGCGCAAATGTATTTTGATCAGAAAAAATACACCAATGCCATTGCAGACCTGGATGAGGCCATAAAAATTAAACCTGCCGCCAACGCTTACTATCTCAGAGCCTTGTGCAAAGATATGCTCAACGACCGCAAAGGGGCATGTGAGGATCTTTCGTCTGCGGCCATGCTTGGACATACGGAGGCTGCAGCACGCAAGGAAAACTATTGCAAGGTGATCAATAATTATGAGAAACACTGATTCCGGACCCCGCCAGCTTCTTCTTCCTGTGGTTTGTTAAGAAATATTAAACAGGCGCTTGTGTGTTGGGTGCATTTTTCTATATTTGTCTCCGAAAACCTGACAAATGGCAGCAGTATGAAAAAACTCCACCGAATTCTGTTGATATTAATGATTGTTATCCTTGCCCTGCCTTTGCTGGAGAGCTGCAAAAAGGGCGAAGAGGATCCCTGGTTCTCCATCTATTCAAGGAAGCACCGTTTGTGTCTCGACTGGAAGATCCTGACATACCGTAAAGACATTCAGACGAACGACTCCATTGTTACTTATACCTTCGACGGGACGAACAATACATACAGAAAGTATAAATCAAATTATGTATACACCTCACCGGGGACTATGAGGATCATTTTTTCGAAGAACGGAAATTACGAATGGAGTCAGACCATTACGACTGACACTTCCAATTATATTTACACAGAAAAGGGATTGTGGTATTTCTCCGGGGGAGGTAAGGAAAGCGATACCCGTTCGAAGGAACTGATCGCCCTGCAAAAAACCGAACAGACCGAGAGCTTCAGTGACGGGGGGGTGAATTCAACCCTTTCATATATGGGCAGCGGCGATCTTACCACGAGCATTTACCGCCTGAAAAAGCTGGCCAGCGATGAAATGATCATTGAAAATGAGACCACCTCAACATTTGTAAGTCTGAGCTCCAACACATTAATGAAGATTAAAACGGAAATAATATTTGAAAATAAATAAACCGGATTAACAAAAATTTTATATTTTTGCACTCAGATTAATTAACCCAAAATTTAACTTTATGAAGAAAGTACTTGCAGCATTAATCATGGTTGCCTTCATTATGCCGGCTTTCGTGGCCTGCAAAAAGGGCGCTGAGGATCCTTCCATCTCTCTGGCATCCAGGAATGGTCGTCTGATCGCTATCTGGAAGCTGACCAAAATGGAAGGAACTTACACATACGTTTCTGGCGGAACCATTTATACCAGGACCTATGCTTTTGACGGCACAACTTACAGTGAAACCCTCAGCCCCGGTGGTCTGAGCTGGTCAGGAACCGGTAATTATCAGATGGAAGTTGCCAAAGACGGTATTTTGACTTTCTCTGAGTCTTATACCCCGAGCGGCGGCAGTGCTGATGTTCTCTCTGGTGAGGATTTCTGGTATTGGGCTGGTAACGACAATAACAAGATTGCTGTTTACCTGGGAGCAGGTGGCGACAACCTTTTCTGGGGAGGTCAGTATAATATCCTCAAGCTCAGCTCGAAAGAACTGATCCTGACCCTGTATTACAAGGATGTTGATAATGGCGAAGCTACTGTTGCTGATATCAGCTGGACTTTCACTGCTCAGTAAGAATTTTTCTGAAGACAAAAGAACCGGTGGAACACACCGGTTTTTTTGTTTTATGACCCTCATTGGTGATTTTCTTTATATTTGCATGGCTAAACGAATAAACACATGAAAAATATCCCTTATCTTCTGCTGGTGGCTCTTGCCTTCATTTTTATGGTGCCCGCTTTTACCGCATGTAAAAAGGGTGATGGCGACCCTACGCTCTCTATCTATTCACGCAAGCATCGCTTGTGTATCGACTGGAAGGTCAGCAACCTGAACAAAACGGTTCAGTACCGCAATACGACCATCACAACCACCTTCACCGGGGAGAAAAAAACTGTTGAAACACATGTGATCGATACGGTAGTTTACACCGTG
>CALGYY010000233.1 GCA_937934705.1 uncultured Bacteroidota bacterium | reverse complement strand
GTCTGGATGCTGATATTTGTAACGATGTTGCTGTCACACAGCGTTCCGACAGTTTGAAGATAACTGGTGTGGGAAACTGCTGAAGTGATGTTATTTTGTACGCTGCCATCAGGAAAGGTGTAGCTGTCGCCATAACACACACTCACGTTTTGCGTTTGAAGATAAGGAAGGATAACGGTAATGGTAATATTCCGGCAGACTGAAACGCCGCAATCGTTTTCCCATCTGCCATAATAGGTGGTGGTGGAAGCCGGGGTCACCATGAGCCCGTTACCGCTACCCGCGGGACTTCCGCCGCAGGAGGACATAAACCAGTTGAACGAATTACCTGATCCCCCGCTGTATGACAGCGTGGCTGACGCTCCGGAACAAACTTCAGTGAAGTCTGCAGAAACAGATGTTGCTGCTCCGGGCAGGGGGTTAACCAGAATACACAGCGTATTGGACCAGACCGGTGAATAACCGGTTTGCACCACCTGCGCCCGGTAATAGGTTGTTACAGCGAGGGCCGCGGTAGTATAGTTCGCCGTTGTGGCACCGGAGCCGCCAATCACATTGACCCAGCTTCCGATACCATCCGGAGATTGCTGCCACTGGATATTCCCGGATGATCCGCTCAGTACCATCGCAGTCGTTGTTCCGGCACAAATGGTATCACCGGAGGCCGCGCTTCCTGCAAGCGGCGGACCGGTCAGCAATGTGGTCAGGTTTCCTGTCAGCGGATTGGCCTTATAACAATAGTCAGGAGCATTGTATTCATATACTGCAAAATGATACGTTGTTCCTGCCGTAAGTCCGGTGATTGTCACCGAGCTTCCCGAACCGCTGTAGACCACAAAATTCCCGGTACCAAGCTGGCTTCCGCTACCGAAGACGGGGGAATCAAAATAGGCACTGCCCGTATTGGGTGTGGCCGAGACCGCTGCCCCCTGCCGTGCGATGACCAGAACAGAATCACCGTCCCCGCGTGTCCAGCTGATGTCAGCCGTGGTGTTGGTTTTTGAAGGGTTGGAAAAAACTGAAGACTGGGCCAGGGGCTGCACGCAGCAACCCGTGCGGTATGCAGCCACTGCCGATTTAACCTGACGTATGGTCCTCGCGTTATCAGCCGTAACCGAATCGCCGACATCAATACCCTGATACTGAATATTTGGATTGGAGAAATAAGGTAAGCGCGAATGGGTGACCCCGTCAAGAAAATAGGATCCGCTGGTATAGGTCATTACCGAACAGTATTTGGCATTGGAGAGGCCTGTCCATCTGGATCCGGCAGAATAGGTGTATAATCCGGGGCCCGGCTGGGTGTTCTGGTCAACATGATGATGACAGCCCATATTGTGCCCGATCTCGTGAATGGTCGTGTAAGAAGTGCCTGAGGCCTGCTGAACCCGGGTAAGTGAAAAAGCATAGGTGGGCGATCCCGAAGGATTACTCAGAAGGTAACCCAGTCCTCCGGTGAAACTGATCTGTTCGAGCAACACGACAATATCCGCACAATATGCATCACGAAGTGTGTGAACGGTATCCATGATCCCGTCACCGTTGTCTCTCAGATTGTACAGATCCTGGTTGGTATTCAGCTCTACATAGTTGACCTCGCCGGAATAAACAAGCTGAAGCTGAAGAAAGGTTTCGCTGTTGGCGAGCACCAGATTGGCATTTGACATCAGCAAACTGATCGTATTGTTGATATTGGTCTCATTGGCCAGCGCCCAGGCCGCTGCAGCAGGGGTATAAACAATCATGACCGTGGCGGTCTCCGGGTTCAGTTCTCCGTCAGAACTGCGGAAAGCTGTATTGGTTTCCTGGGGCATCCGCAGCAGATCATTATTGCTTTGCCCGTCCATTGTACCGGGGTCATAATCCGGAATACGCTGTTCAGGCTGATCTTCGGCGGGGACAATGCTTTCCCCACCTTCCAGTGGCGGGTTCACAGAAAGATCAGTCTGTGAGAGCACGTACGACTGCAGGTCATGGTCATACCTGATGCGGAACTCCCGAGCGGATTCAGGAAGTGTGATGGTGACCATGCTTCTGCCCTGCCATGTGGAGATGCAGCAATAAGCATAGGAATGACCGGTGATACTTGCCCTCAGCAAGCAGGTCCCGTTCACATCCACAGAAATCTGTTCCACGCAGGCCTTGAATTCAGCATCCGGAAACAGATCAAGCAGAATGGTATCCCCTTTCGAAAGCCCTGAAGGGGTTTGCAGCAGAGGGTTGATATCGGTCAGGCGGGTCCTCAAAGTCCCGTTTTCCGCCGGACCAGGCTGACTGTAGCTTTTCATGTTCTGATGAAGCGTTACTGTAACGCTATTCTGGGCAATGACAGAGCAGAAGCCCGAAAGTAAGATGAAGGAGATCAGAAAGATTTTTTTCATGAGGGGGGATTTAATTGATCATATCATTAAAAACCATTCACTCTTTCCTGCGCTGACTCAGGATATACAATGCGTCGTTTCGTATCTGTGTATCAACAGGCACCAGATTGGCCTTTGCCTTTTCCTCGATGAGGCTCATCCACTCTGGATCGTTGCGGATATATTCCACCTGACCCCTGATCTCTTCCTCAGAGAATTCTGAAGCCAGAGCAGACCACCCCTGATGGTACTGGTCATACAGCTTTTCGATAAAGCCCCAGCCAAAATTGAAAAGATTGGCTTCTGTAGACAGGATGATCACGAAATCTTTTTTCTGAACCTCGGAAAGTATATTGAGCTGGTCAGCCGCTACCATCGGTCGGCCGTCATCATAATAAACTTCTGTATTATAATACCAGAAATCACATCCATCAAATACGTGTAATGTATTCCCGGAGCTGAAAACGTTCCACCAGTAGGAATCAGCAACGATCAAAACAGATGGTTTGCGGACATTCTCTCCTTCATTAATCTTTATCAGCGGATATGCATACTGGTCATGGGGTAATCCGCAGAGAAGGTTCAGGGCTTTTTCAATGTCATTATCCGTATCGCGGGCGGTATCGGACAACTGCACTTCTGTGATTTCCATCTGAGGCAGGGGTGTGCCCTGCTGCTGCCCCATAAAACGGCAGAGTGAATCGAGGGCCAGGGTCCATCCGTAGGAGGACCAGTGGATACCGCCTCTGTGATAAAGCGGGTAGGGCGATTTGTTCTTTTGGGAAACAAACCAGGCGTTCATGTCAAAGCAACGGAGACCGGCTTCACGGCAGGTTTGGGCATAGTACCGATAGTTACTCATGGCCTGCATACTGTCGAGATAGCGCTGGGGGATGCATTCAGGAAAAAAACTGGCCTTGCCGGGAGCAAAATACAGGATCAGCTTCACCCCCTGCTGATTCATTGTATCCTGCAGAAACCGCAGTTTGGCGACCTGTTCGTTGATGACTTCTTTTCCTCTGAAACTGGTCCCTGTATAATCGCGGATGTAATTCAGTTCAAACAGGGTGCTGTTCTTTCCCACAATAATCTGCTGCGCCCTGGGGATGCTGAATACAGAGAAGCAGAACTGGTTGAACGAGCGCAGGAAGAATTCCCGGAAACCGATATGATCGTTGATATAGCGGGCATACTTTTCCTGGTATTCCCCCTTCAGCCATTCTTTTTTAGTGAAAGACGGACGCTCTTCATACACATAAGTCCCGCCCAGGGGCCGCATTTTAACAAGATTGAATTTAAACTGGACAGCAGGTAAAACCAGCAATGCCATGAACAGCACAAAAACTCCCTGCCTGATTCTTTTGTCCATATTGTCTAGAACCTGTTATAAATAAACGGAATAAAACCTGAACTGCTGATGCTCCCCATGCAGAGTATAAACAGGATGATAATGATACACGACATGATGATCAGTTGTATCAGTTTCATTCTTTTTTCAAAAACCATCATTTCCAGTTTTCTTCCCGGCTTAAATGCAGAGACCACTGAAAATACCGCTGCCAGTGCGAAAACGGTCCAGAAATCCGCTCTGAGTCCTGTATCTGCAACCCCGTTATATACAAAGGAAAACATCCGCCGCAGAAACAAACCGGCCTGCTGAAAATCCTCAGCCCTGAAAAAGACCCAGCCAACAGTTGTGATCAGGAATGTAAAGAGGGTGGCCACAATTCTTCCTGATTTTTTCAGGACTTTCAGCAGAAACAACTGGTCCAGGGCGAGCCAGAGGCCGTGCCAGGCGCCCCAGACAATAAAAGTCCAGCCCGGCTGGTGCCACATGCCGCAGATCAGAAAGGTGATCATCACCGAGATCACCACGCCTGTTATCCCGGCATTACGCATTTTAACCGACAGCGGCATAAAGAGATAATCGCGCAGCCAGGAGGAAAGGCTCATGTGCCAGCGCCTCCAGAAATCGGTCATGGAGGTGGCGGTATATGGACTGTTGAAGTTCTCCGGCAGGATAAAGCCGGTCATTTTGCCAAGTCCGATGGCCATATCCGAATAGCCTGAAAAGTCAAAATAGATCTGAAAAGCGTAAGCCAGAATGGCTATCCATGCCAGCGGGGTGTCCAGTTGGGCTTCGGGCATCGCAAAAATGCGATCCACTTCTGCTCCGAGGACATTGGCGATCAGCACTTTTTTTGACAAACCGATCACAAAGCGAATGAAGCCCGCCAGGCGGTTATCGATATGATCGTTCGCGGATCTGTCGGCCAGTTGGGGCGCCATTTCCGCGACCCGGTTAATGGGGCCGTTGATCAACTGCGGGAAATAAAGAATAAACAGCGCATAATCGCTCAGGCGCCTGAAAGGTGATGCGGTTTCTCTTCTCACATCCACCAGGTAGCTGATCTGGTGAAAGGTGATGAATGAAAATCCCAGGGGGACGAGGTATTTCATCCATGGGATATCGCCAACAATGGCTGATCCGGCAAGAAAGTTCAGGTTTTCTTTGATAAATCCTGTATACTGGAATACGATCAATAATAATATATTGACAATCAGACCGGCAAGCATCAGGTTCTTTTTCCCTGCATCCTGTTGCTTTTCCATCATCCGGCCCAGGAACCAGTTCATCAGCACACTTCCCAGGACGACAAAGATGAAGAGCGGGGCACCCCAGACAAAAAAAGCGAGACTTGCTGCCAGGGCGACATAGTTTTTATACTTATTATCGGCCAGGTAGTAGACCAGCAGGAAGACCGGCAGGAAATAAAGAAGGAATATGCTGCTGCTGAATACCATCAGGTAGTTTTATACGGCCACTTCGGCCTTGATGTGAGGGTGGGGATCGTATCCCTGGAGTTCAAAATCCTCATAACGAAAATCGAAGATATTTGTTATGGCAGGATTTATTTTCATTCGGGGCAGAGGTCTGGGATCCCGGCTGAGCTGAAGTCTTGCCTGATCCAGATGGTTGGAATATAAATGGGCATCTCCGAGGGTATGAATGAAGTCGCCTGCTTTTAATCCGCATACCTGTGCCATCATCATGGTCAGCAAAGCATAAGAAGCAATATTGAAGGGCACGCCCAGAAAAATATCCGCACTACGTTGGTACAACTGGCACGACAAGCGCCCACCGGCCACATAAAACTGAAAAAGGACATGGCATGGCGGCAGGGCCATTTTCGGGATATCCCCCACATTCCAGGCACATACGATCAATCGGCGTGAATCGGGGTTCTTCCTGATCATTTCCACCACTTCTGTGATCTGATCAACACTACCCCCGGCACTGGTCCAGCTTCTCCACTGGTGCCCGTAAACCGGCCCCAGGTTTCCTTCTTCATCGGCCCACTCGTCCCATATGCTGACTTTATTTTCCTTCAGGTAAGCGATATTTGTTTCCCCTTTCAGAAACCACAGCAGTTCATGAATGATGGATCTTAGGTGAAGCTTTTTGGTGGTCAGACAAGGAAAGCCTTCTTCAAGATTGTATCGCATCTGGTATCCGAACACCGAAAGGGTTCCGGTACCTGTCCGGTCTTCTTTGGCCAGGCCATTCTTCAGCACATGATCGAGCAGGTCAAGGTATGGTCGCATGCATTCAGGATTGAAAGCCCAAAGGTAAAAAAAAGCTTTTGTGCGATCACTCTGGCAGAGAAAAGCTCTGTGACAGATTTTTCAGGTGTCCGAATACAGTATCACCCTCCGCTCATCAGATGGAGCACCAGAACATCATCCCCCTCCTGTATGAAGGTATCCGGATATTCATCCCGTTTAATAATGCGGTCGTTGATTTTCACCACCAGCATCTTAAAGGTATACTTTTTCAGTTCCAGCAGATCACTGACGCTTATACTGTCCCTGTCGATGGTTTCATCCTGCTTATTCAGTATAAATTTCATAGCCCTTTGTTTAATAAAATTTCAATCACGGTATCCGCTTCCATATTCGCCACGATGCTTACGGCCGGAGCCAGAGGGGGCATCTGATCTGAAACCTCGGTTTCAAGGTCGCCGCATACTGTCAGTTGACCGGAACAAATCCGCCTGAAACGTTCAGAATGTCCGAAACCAGCCAGACCCACGCCTGAAACAAGAGGGATGTCCGGCATATTACTCAATACCGTTTCTATGATCATTTGTTTCATTTCAGCCAGGTCAAAAGCTTCGACCACGACATGGCAGTCGCGAAAAATGCCCTGAATATTTTCGGGTGACAGCAGAACATCATGTTTTTCGATGATCAGATCCGGTCTGATGCGCATCAGGTTAACAGCCAATGCATCCACCTTTTTTTGCCCGCTCTGATCAAAAAAGAAGTATTTACGGTTCAGGTTACTTTCCTGAATCACATCAAAATCAGCCACTACGTGTTTCCCGATTCCGCAACGGGCCAGAGCAACAGCACAGTTCGAGCCCACCCCGCCGCAACC
>CALGYY010000232.1 GCA_937934705.1 uncultured Bacteroidota bacterium | reverse complement strand
TCTGCCGTCCGGATCATGATCCTTGTCTGCGAGGCCCCGACCACAGACGAAAATACCAGCTTTCCGCTGAGGGAATACACCCTGAGAACGGCATCATCCTGAAGACCAGAGAGGGGAATTTCTGTCCACTGGTCAGAAGGGTTGGGGTAATTCTGACCAAGATAAATTCCGGAGAAAGCAGCTTCAATTTCTTCTGCCCCTGTGATACTCCCGTGGAACCAGTCGTGAGAAATCCGGATCATTTCCTTCCTGATGTTGGTGTCGGAGATCATTTCGAGACTGATGCCGATATAAACCACTTTCCAGGTATTGTTGGTTGCCCTGAGTCCGCCCATCTTCGCCAGGTTGCTGTTGTAATAGAAAATCGGGAGGCTGTACCCTGTGGTGTCAATCTGGTCAGGATAGAAATAGGCACCGCCGTAAACGTTCACGATACTGGAAGTGTCAAGGTCGTAAAATACCAGGTCGGAAGTCAGTGGCGTCATAATGTTGTTGGTACTTCCCCCGTCATTCAAAAATTCTGCATTCAGGTAGTTGGTGTAGAAGGCCTGTGAGGCAGGGGTTCCGTTACCGCCGTTGGTCAGATCCCATGTGTCCCAGCCAATATCCTGTCCGGATACGAAAAGATTGCCGCCGGCATCCAGGAAGTCTTCAAGAGCAGCGATGATCTTATCATTGAAAGAAGGGAATGACCATCCTATATTGTAGTAAACATGACCCACCCCGGTGAGTTTTCCCGCCTCTGCAATTTGCAGAAAGAGCGATGATGAGGTGGATGCATAATGTGTATTTCCCGCATGTGCAAGTCCTTTCAGATAATTGCCTTCAAAGTACTCGGCAGAATAAGTGCTGCCGCCGTCACCCCATGGTGCATCATTATTTACAACAAGGTCGGTTACATCCGAGATGACCACGACCTTTCGGTAAAGGGGAGGAGCCAGAGGATTGCTCACAGAGCTGACTTTCAGGGTGAAGGATCCCACCCCGGGCGTTGCTCCCGGAACCACCACAATATCCAGATCACCCCAGGCAGTGGTCAGGGTCAGGGTGTCCTGCCCGCTGAAAAGAGTACCCTCGAAATCAAAATATGCATCCCAGTCTGACGGTGCGTCAGCAGTTAACTCAAAGGCGAAATCCTCAAAACCCGGAAGAGCGCTGGTTACTCCCAGTGCGAAACGTGTTGTGTCGCTTACTGTTCCTATCTCAACATCAGGATCAGGCTCGCCCACTTCTGCAACGATCAGTGTTGTGCCGCCATCAGCGACAACCTGGGCGCCGGTATAGATTTCCTGATGGCTTTGGGTGACGTAGGCAGCCACATCACAATTAGCCACATTAAAACCTGCCGGGACAGTGTAAGTGTAAACCCTCTGCGTGTATTCTCCTGCAGTGGTCGCGGTGAGGGTATCACCCCACTGTCCGGTCAAAAAATGACGGAGCATATGGTTGTGGGTGTAGCTGGTATTCCATGTGGTAAGCACCTGCTGGGGTCCGATAATGCCGTTCTCCAGAAAAGCCACATTGATATAATTGGTGCTCTGTGGACTGTCGGCGGTGTAATAAACTTCCACTGTTACCGTAAGCAGGCGTGTGGCGGAATCAAATGAAGAACTCAAACCCACATTAACCGGCGATACCAGTTCCAGGATCTGTCCTGCGGCATCAGCCCAATCACCACGCCCCATTCCTGTGCCACCGGCGGTCATTTCAAGCCCGGGAAATACATGACGGTTAACCGTCCCTGCAGGGTAACCCGTCAGGGCAATCTGACCGGCCAGGGCATCCCCGAAAGCGGTCCGGTAATCAGGATCTGAACCCGAAGGAGTTGCATAACCGCCCTGGTGGATGTTCACCAAAACCACGCGGCCGGGATTGGCGTCCGAAATGGCCTGGGCACGGGCGTGACCGTCGGGACAATACTGACAGTGTATCCCGGTGTATTCTTCCAGGACCACATTGCGCAGCAGGGTATCCGTCGATACCAGTGTTTGCGCCTGAAGGCTGAACAGGCCGGCGCCCATCAGCATAATGCATAGAGTAAATCTTTTCATACGTTTTTTGGTTAGATGTAAGTATCGTTATACTTCAATATTATATGGCTAAGGTAATAATTTTTTATGCGCTGGATTAAAAAATTAACTTTGTAAGCGGATTAAGCATGAGGGCTGTACCAGGAGCCCGTTGCTGTAAATACTGCTATCCATGAATGAACTTTTCGCCATCAGTCCGGTCGACGGACGCTACCGGAAAACAACGGCGGCTCTGGCTGATTTCTTCAGTGAGTACGCGCTGATTCGCTACCGGACCTTTGTTGAAGCTGAGTATTTCATTGCCCTGGTCAGCGCTCTGCCCCGGCAGTTTGATGGAATCCCTGCCGGTTTTGCAGAACGTTTACGTGAAAGAATCGGAGCTTTCAGTGAAGAAGATGCCCGGCAGATCAAGGATATTGAAAAAACAACCAATCACGATGTGAAGGCCGTGGAATACTTTCTGCGGAAATATTTTGAAAGTTCCGGATGGGAAAACTACCGGGAATGGATACATTTCGGGCTCACCTCACAGGACATCAACAATACAGCTCTGCCCATGATGATCCGTGATGCCCTGCAGGAAGTTATTATGCCTGCTGTTTTCCGTGTGATGGATGATATCCGTTTATGTGCCGACACATGGAAAGATCAGGCCATGCTGGCCCATACGCATGGTCAGCCGGCCAGTCCCACCAGGCTCGGGAAGGAATTCAGGGTTTTTGCGGAAAGGTTACAGGTGCAAACCGATGCGCTGGAAGCTATTCCTTTTACCTGCAAATTTGGGGGAGCCACAGGGAATTTCAATGCTCATGTGGTGGCCTTCCCGGATGTTAACTGGCCGGCTTTCGCCGATGTTTTTTGTGCCCGCCACCTGGGAATGATGAGGCAGCAAACCACCACGCAGATTGAACATTATGATCAGCTGGCTGCACTTTTCGACGGGATGAAAAGGATCAATACGATACTGATCGATTTTTGCCGCGACATGTGGACATACATCAGTATGGATTATTTCAAACAGAAGATCAGGGAAGGAGAGGTGGGCTCATCAGCCATGCCGCATAAGGTAAATCCTATTGATTTTGAAAACGCAGAAGGAAACCTGGGAATCGCCAATGCATTGCTGGAGCACCTGGCAGCCAAACTGCCGGTATCCAGGTTGCAGCGTGACCTGACTGACAGTACTGCGACACGTAATATTGGTGTCCCCTTCGCGCATACCCTTATTGCCTGCCAGTCGGTACTCCGGGGGATATCCAAACTATTGCTCAATAAACCGGCCCTGGATGCTGACCTGGAGAAAAACTGGGTAGTGGTAGCAGAGGCGATTCAAACCATCCTTCGCAGGGAGGGTTATCCGGATCCTTATAACGCCCTGAAGGAACTGACACGTACGAACGGATGTATCGGGAAAAAGCAACTGCATGAATTTATCGACAAGCTGGAGGTGGATGAAAAAGTCAGAAAGGAAATGAAAAAGATCAGTCCTGAAAACTATACGGGGATCGCTTAAACACTCAGCTTGGTCTTATGCGGGTTTCGGGTTTTACTTTTATCAGAAATGCAGAAAAATATGACTATCCCGTGGTGGAGGCCATCTCTTCTGTGCTGCCGCTGTGTGATGAATTTGTAGTAGCGGTGGGTCAGTCCGAAGACGGAACAAGAAAACTGATTGAAGATATTCCTTCCGGTAAAATCAGGATCATCGATACCATCTGGGACGACAGCCTTCGCGAAGGTGGTCGTGTACTGGCTGCAGAAACAGATAAAGCATTTGCAGCCATCAGGCAAGATACAGACTGGGCGGTGTATATTCAGGGTGATGAAGTGATCCATGAACGTTACCTGCCCATGATCCGTGAATCCATGGAAAAGTGGAAAGATGTACCTGAGGTGGAAGGTTTATTGCTGAAATACCTGCACTTCTACGGATCCTATGATTATGTGGGGGATTCAAGACGGTGGTACAAACGGGAAGTGCGCGTGGTTCGGAAGCATCCTGCGGTCACTTCTTTTCGCGACGCACAGGGATTCCGCTACGATGGAAGGCTGATCCGTGTGAAACCCGTAGACGCCTATGTTTATCACTATGGATGGGTGAAACCTCCGGAACTGCAGCAGCAGAAACAGGAATATTTCAATAAGCTGTGGCACGATGATGAGTGGATGGATAAAAATGTGCCCAGAGTGGATCAGTTTGATTACTCCGCCATAGATTCACTCAGACATTTCACAGGGACTCACCCTGAAGTAATGAAAGAACGGATCAGAAAGAAGAACTGGTCTTTCACTCATGACCCCACCAGGAAGCGCTTTTCCGCTCTGAGCCGATTTCTCTACTGGCTGGAGCACCGCACTGGCTGGAGGATAGGGGAGTACCGCAATTTCAGGCGGGTGTAGCAGCTGCCGGGGAATCCTTATCTTTGCAAAAAATCTGTCAATGGGATTTCCGGATATACTTCTGATTGCAGCCGGACTGGCGATGGATTGCTTCGCGGTATCGGTCTGTTATGGCTTCCTCTCTAAAAAGTGGCGTTGGAAAAGGGTGTTGCGTATGGCACTTTTTTTCGGCGGATTTCAGGCAGCGATGCCGGTGATCGGCTGGCTTATAGGTCTGGCCTTTGAGGATTTTATTGCCAGCGTCGATCACTGGATCGCGATGGGACTGCTGGGAGGTATCGGTTTAAAGATGATCATCGAATCAATCAGAAAAAAAGATGACTCCTGCTGCATTCAATTTGAAAAGATTACGGTCCTCCTGAGCCTCGCTTTGGCCACCAGTATTGATGCGCTGATTGTAGGGATGGGCTTCGCATTTCTGAAAGTCAATATTCTTGTGGCCGTAGTGACCATCGGACTGGTTTCCGCGGCCTTCACCTTTGCAGGAGTGGCCCTTGGAAAACGATACGGAAAATGGCTTGGAAAGAAAGCTGAGATCATCGGGGGGGTGGTGCTGATAGGTATTGGCATCAAGATATTACTTGAACATTTATTAGCCGCATAAAATATGGCAAAAATACGTATCACCAGAGAGTTCTCCTTTGAGATGGCTCATGCATTATTGGGCTATAACGGCCCCTGCAAACATATTCACGGACATTCATACCGCTTATTGGTGACTGTGACGGGTGAGGCGCTTCGGCGTCCGTCCTGTTCTGATAATGGTATGGTGATGGACTTCGGGGAGATCAAGAAGATCGTAAATGATGCCATTATCCGTCAGATGGATCATGCATTGGTTCTGAATGCAGAAACCCCTGAGCAGCTCCTGTCAGGGGTCTCCGGCTTTGACAATGTCGTTCTTCTGCCGTATCAACCGAGTTGCGAAAATCTTCTGATTGATTTTGCCTCACGCATAAGACCCCTGCTCCCGGCAGGAGTGAGCCTTTTCAGCCTTCGCCTTCACGAAACAGCCAATAGCTATGCGGAATGGTATGCTGAGGATAATCCCTGATCAGACAAGGATCAGAAGAGCCCCGAAATACGCCCGCTATCATCAATATCGATATTCTCTGCAGAAGGGTGCTCAGGTAATCCGGGCATGCGCATGATCTCACCGGTGATGGGAACCACGAATCCCGCTCCTGCAGCAATCTCAATCTCACGGACTGTAACAATAAAATCCTTTGGACGTCCGAGCAGATCAGGATTATCCGACAGTGATTTCTGAGTCTTGGCAATACAAACAGGCAGTTTATCCAAACCCAGTTTCTCTATCTTTTCAATGTCTTTCTTAGCCTTCAGAGTATAATCGACATGCTCAGCTCCGTAGATCTTCCTGGCAATCCGGTCAATCTTATCCTCTACTTTCCAATTCCAGTCGTACATGGGAGTGAAATGGCAATTGCATCGTTCGGCCACCTTGACCACCGTTTCCGCAAGTTCAACGGCTCCCGCACCGCCTTCGCCCCACACATTGGCGATGGAAACAGCCACGCCCATCTCTTTGCACTTATCCACGATGATGCTGATCTCTTCCTCAGTGTCGGTAGCAAACTGATTAATGGCTACCACCGGGCATACGTTGAACTGATTCATATTCTCCACATGCTTTTCGAGATTGGGAAGTCCTTTCCTGAGGGCTTCAGGGTTGGGTTCTTTGATGGTTTTCAGGTCGGCACCCCCATGGTACTTCAGCGCCCTTACTGTGGCCACAAGTACTGCTGCATGCGGCGTCAGATCCGCGTAACGGCACTTGATGTCCATGAACTTTTCTGCACCCAGATCGAAACCAAAGCCAGCTTCAGTTACCACATAGTCTGAGAAAGTCAGCCCCATACGCGTGGCAATGATACTGTTGGTCCCCTGTGCAATATTGGCAAAAGGGCCACCGTGAATGATAGCAGGAGTGCCTTCAAGCGTCTGAACCAGGTTGGGCATGATCGCGTCCTTCAGCAGGGCGGCCATGGCGCCATTGGCCTTCAGGTCACGGGCGTAAACCGGTGTGCGGTCATACGTGTAGCCGATAAATATATTGCCGAGTTTTTCTTTCAGGTGAACAATGTCCTCCGACAAACACAGTATGGCCATAACTTCGGAAGCCGCCGTGATATCAAATCCTGTCTCACGCGGAACGCCGGACATGGTGCCGCCCAAACCGACGATCGTTTTACGCAGGCTGCGGTCATTCATATCCATGACACGTTTCCAGCTTACAGTTCTTGGATCCAGCCCGATGTTGTTCTTTTTATTCTGAACATTATTATCAATCATCGCAGAAAGAAGGTTGTGTGCCTTCTCAATGGCCGCGAAATCACCGGTGAAATGAAGGTTGATGTCCTCCATGGGAAGCACCTGCGACATTCCGCCACCTGTAGCCCCGCCCTTCATTCCGAAGACCGGACCCAGAGAAGGTTCTCTCAGAACAACTGTTGCCTTCTTACCGATGCGGTTCAGTCCCTGTGTGAGGCCGATCGACATCGTGGTTTTTCCTTCACCGGCCGGAGTGGGTGAAATGGCAGAGACCAGGACAAGCTTCGCCGACTTCCCCTTTTCCTTGTCAATGAGGTGCAATGGCAGTTTTGCCTTGTATTTTCCGTAAAGCTGCAGATCTTCTTCAGGAACGCCCAGAATGGCGCCTATTTCATTGATATGTTTTAATTTGGCTTCGCGCGCAATTTCAATATCTGTTTTCATAATGCGTGTTTTATTAATGTAATTACAAATTTAGGTAAAAAAATACCTAATTCGTAAAAACATACTGATTTTTTTTGCAGGAACAAAAAGTAGTTTCAGTATTCTCAGAGTAAAACGCTGAGTGTCATGTGGTGAGCATCCGGAACAGTCACTGGGTTGATTACCGCATCAAGTGTCCCGAGTATTCCTCCCCGCTGTGCCTGGACCTGAAGGGTGTAATTGGTTCCAACAGTAAGTCCTGTGAGTTTTTTACTGAAAGTGCAACTCCAGGGTGTCACCGTGCCGGTCATATCATCATAACTCTGCATGGCGATATTGGTTCCCCCGATGGTGGTTCCGAGCGTTGTGTTCCGGATCCTGAACTGGACATAGGCCATAGAGTTGGTGTAAGCAAATCCTGAGGAAGTGAAAAGTACAAATGCAGAAGTGGTCGTTGCTGTAAAACTGACCGACATCCCGGGAACATTGGCCCATGCTGCGGCAGTGACCGTGTAATCTGCGGCCAGGGAAACGCTGACCGTGTTGATCACTCCTGTTGGCCCGGTCACACCAGTGATCCCTGTGGGTCCTGTCACACCGGTGATTCCTGTCGGACCGGTAAGTCCGGTGACACCGGTAGGCCCTGTTAGTCCTGTAACACCGGTTGACCCCGTTAAACCGGTCACGCCGGTAATACCTGTAGGTCCGGTAATTCCCGGTATCCCTGTAGGCCCTGTCAAACCTGCAGAACCAGTGGGGCCTGTAACGCCCGGAACTCCTGTAGGCCCTGTAATTCCGGGTAACCCCGTTGGTCCCGTCAAACCTGCGGGTCCGGTGGGTCCCGTAGAACCGGCAATTCCTGTCGGACCTGTGGGTCCTGCTGCACCTGTGGGTCCTGCTGTCCCTGCGGGTCCCGTGGGTCCCATCGGTCCTGCCGCTCCAGTGGGTCCCTGTGGCCCTGCCGCACCTGCCGGCCCTGCCGGCCCGGTCGGTCCGATCAGACCCTGCGCTCCGGTCGGCCCCTGGGGTCCTGCCGCACCCGCTGGCCCTGCCGGTCCTGCCGGTCCCTGGGGCCCCATCGGCCCCTGAATGCCAGGCAAACCGGTCGGTCCGGTGGGACCAATACTTCCGATGCCTCCGTCGCACAGGGAAATCCATGTCATCGCCGGAGCATTATAACACATCACACACTGAATGTCGGTGTCAAAAACCATCAATCCGTTGGCGGGACTGAGAATGGCCAGACGCTGCGGAGTGGTCATACGCGGAATCAGTAATCCCTTATCCAGCGAAACAATAT
Source organism: uncultured Bacteroidota bacterium (assembly GCA_937934705.1). Classification (GTDB taxonomy): domain Bacteria; phylum Bacteroidota; class Bacteroidia; order Bacteroidales; family CAIWKO01; genus CALGYY01. The sequence goes on along the minus strand of CALGYY010000232.1, from coordinate 25,373 downwards.
CAAGTGCCGCTGAAGGATCAGGGTTAGCCCCGTTGTCATTGATCCCGACATTCTTCTGTGCCATCAGTATGCTGCCGGCTCCGCATATCAGAAGGGCAGTGAAAATGGCTGTAAGTATGTGTATGTGTCGTTTCATAATATCCGTATTATGATTTAGGATATATTACCTCCCCAGCAAAGTTACAATGCCTTTTTTCTTGAATGATTCACCGTAGCGATCCGTCAGGAACAGTATCCAGGTATACACGCCGTCCTGGCATACCTTTCCTTCATTCTTTACGGAGCCTTTCCATGGGACATCCGGATCTGTCGAATGAAAGATTTCCTGCCCCCAACGATTATATATATATAGGTCAAATTCGGTAAATTCTTCGAAATTGATCCCTGCTGGTCCGAAAAAGTCGTTCAGTCCGTCATCATTTGGAGTGAAAGCGTTAGGGAAAAAGATTTCCCAGTCAACTTCTTCGTTCACGAGGGTCCAGGGGGCAAAAAAATCTGCTGCCGGAATACCGGATGCCTGTACCAGATTGTTATCCGGATGTGCAGTGCCCGTCGGGAGCATGTCCGTCCACATATTTTTGAGTGTACTGTAACGCATCGCTTTCAGTTTGTACTCATCAAGATGGGTGTTGCAATTCGGATACAAGTCCTGATCCGTGTAGCGGAACGTGATATTGATATTGGGTTTGGTGAGATTAAACCGGGGGTCGATGATCCAGTAACGGTCAGCCAGATAGGTTGGTTCACGGTCGATAAAATTCACGAAATGCGGGTAGGGTACGCTGTGACATCCGCTGGGGTAAGTGGCGAATGAAATGGCTCCGGCAGCATCACCTGGAGTAGTAGTGGTGAGGGTGAGATTCAGGTCATTCACAGTTGAAAGTCCTGATCCGAAAGGCACCTGGTAACTCAGGGTATGATCCCCTATATTCCACTGAACTTCTCCGTAACCGTCATCCGGAAGGGTTTCACTGAGGATGTATTTACTGACATAGGTAATGGCGTCCGGGGAAGGGTTATCCATGATGATCTTATTAGAGTTCAGAACGAGAACAGCATCCAGGGTCAGCCGGCCGTTAACCTCACAATCGGTGATGCGAAGAACTTTATCGGAAAGCCTGAGGGTGAGGTTCTCGAAATGCGTGGGGTGGGTACCTTCTATGTATTGCGTTAGCGTTCCGTTCATGACCACATTGCCCATGGGAGAGCTTCCGATATCGGTGATCACGCTGTTGTTGGCAGTGTTGATCCAGTTCCGCCCGAGGATCATTGTTCCGTCCAGATCAACTTTGCCGTCATCCACCCCGTCATTGCGGTTGACGTAATGGTCAGAAATGACCACATAAGCTCCCGGTTCAACTACGATAAAGCTCCCGTTGTTGACAAGAGTTTGTGCGCAGAGTGTGTCCTTGTTTCCCGCCAGGAAAGTCAGGAGGAGCGACAATAAAAAAATACGGGTCGATGAACGCATCATGGTCCGCCTGTTAGGTGAAGTCTGTTAAAGAAGTGTAAAGATATAAAAAGGTTGCCTCTGAGTCAAGCTTTTCAGGCGCCGGCAGAAATATTTTTAAGGATGCGGATCATTTCCCCGGGAGACGCAGCACCGAAAACAGAATTGCCGGCCACCAGCACGTCAGCACCTGCTGCCAGGATGGCTCCAGCATTGTTCTGACCGATCCCTCCGTCGACTTCAATCAGGATGTTGGCCGGAGCCTCGGTGATCATTTCGCGGGCCTGAGCGATTTTTTTGAGGGCAGAGGGGATGAAACTCTGACCGCCGAATCCCGGATTCACCGACATGATCAGCAAAAGGTCGATATCTTCCATCACGTTTTCTGTCAGCTTCACCGGTGTGTGCGGGTTGAGGGCCAGGCCGGCCATGGCTCCGCATTTCCTGATCATCTGCAGGCTCCTGTGCAGGTGGGTGCAGGCTTCATAATGAACCGTAATCACGTGGGCCCCGTGATCTCTGAATTGCTGAATATATCGGTCCGGATCCTTAATCATCAGGTGGACATCAAGCGGTTTCTTCGCATATTTTCCGATGGCTTTCAGAACCGGAAAACCAAATGAAAGGTTGGGGACAAAATTGCCGTCCATAATGTCAACATGAAACCAGTCGGCTTCGCTCTGGTTGACCATTTCAATGTCATCAGCCAGATGACCAAAATCTGCAGACAATAGGGAAGGGGCGATCAGGTGCTTCATCCTTGGTGGCTTTTCACCCGTAAAAGTACAAACTTATCCGAGATAGGATTTAAGGATCTTGCTCCTTGCAGTATGCTTCAGGCGCCGGATGGCTTTTTCCTTGATCTGGCGAACCCTTTCCCGGGTCAGGTCAAACTCCTCGGCAATTTCTTCCAGTGTGAGGGGGTGTTTTCCGTTCAGCCCGAAATACAGCCTGATCACATCGGCTTCTCTGGGAGTAAGGGTGGAGATCGCCCTTTCGATTTCCATCCTCAGGGAATCAAAGAGCAAACCAGCCTCCGGAGTGAGGTTCTCTTCTCCGCGGAGAACATCGTACATGTTGTTTTCCTCATCCTGCACAAGGGGAGCATCCATGGAAACATGCCTTCCTGAATTCTTGAGGGACTCCCGGATCTCATTTTCGCTGAGACCCAGCATCTCGGCCAGTTCTTCAGGGCGAGGTTCGCGTTGGTGTACCTGTTCAAAAGCAGAAAAAGCCTTGTTGATCCTGTTGATCGAGCCTATCTTGTTGAGCGGGAGGCGGACAATCCGAGACTGCTCGGCAAGTGCCTGAAGGATAGACTGACGGATCCACCACACAGCATATGATATGAATTTGAAGCCCCTGGTTTCGTCGAAGCGCTGGGCTGCCTTAATCAGCCCCAGGTTGCCCTCATTGATCAGGTCGGGCAGACTCAGACCCTGGTTCTGGTACTGCTTTGAAACTGAAACGACGAAACGAAGGTTGGCTTTCGTGAGCTTTTCCAGTGCTACCGTATCACCCTGCTTGATGCGCTGGGCGAGAATGACCTCTTCCTCTGCCGTAATCAGGTCAACCTTTCCGATCTCCTGAAGATATTTGTCGAGAGAAGCGGTTTCCCTGTTCGTGACCTGTTTAACAATTTTAAGCTGTCTCATATTCCCTTGCTGTTTTCCGAATGCCGGCGTTTACGTGTTTTCCCCCTGCCGGGTTACAGATTACTCCATAAATATGATGAACCCCGGATGGGTAACAGGCAAAAAAAAACCTGCCCGTAACCATGATCTGGTTTTAGACAAGTTTAAAAGGTCTTTGGTTGCCTGAAAAATGAAGGCGGAAGAACTTTTACTGCTGAGGCGGTTTGGGAAGTAAAACCTTACGCGAAAGCTTCAGTTTTCCGGTTTTTTTATCGACGTCAATCAGTTTTACATCGATCTCATCGCCAACCTTAAGAACGCTCTCAACATCATTGAGTCTGCGCCATTCGATCTCAGAAATGTGGAGGAGGCCATCTTTGCCGGGGAGAATTTCAACAAAGGCCCCGAAGCTCTGAATATTTTTGACCACACCATGGTATACTTCACCAATTTCAGGAACAGCCGTGATCTTTTTGATCCTGCTTTTGGCATCTTCAATGGAGGCTTTGTCACTCGAAACAATCTCAATAACACCAAGATCACCGACTTCCTCAATCACGATCACTGTTTTGGTTTCCTTCTGAATCTCCTGCACCACCTTGCCTCCCGGGCCAATCACAGCACCGATGAACTCCTTGGGAATAGTAATCTTTTCGATTCTCGGGACGTGAGGTTTATAGTCCTCACGCGGCTTTTCGATCACTTTGGCCATTTCGCCCATGATGTGCATCCTTCCCTGACGAGCCTGCTCAAGGGCTTCAGCCAGGATATCAAATGACAAACCGTCAACCTTGATATCCATCTGGCAGGCGGTAATACCATTGGCCGTACCGCAAACCTTGAAGTCCATATCGCCCAGGTGATCCTCATCACCCAGAATGTCAGAAAGTATAGCGTATTTTCCGCTTTCCTTATCGGCAATAAGTCCCATGGCAATACCCGAGACCGGCTTGATGATTTTCACACCGGCATCCAGCAGGGCCAGACAGCCTGCGCAAACAGTTGCCATGGAGGATGAACCGTTCGACTCGAGAATATCAGACACAATGCGCACCGTGTATGGATTGGTCTCATCATCCGGCATCACAAACTTCAATGCGCGCATGGCCAGATTGCCATGACCGATCTCGCGCCTTCCGGTTCCCCTGATGGGTTTCACTTCACCGGTTGAAAAGGGCGGGAAATTATAATGAAGGATAAAACGATTCTTGCCTTCGATTACCGCACCGTCGATGATTTGTTCATCCAGTTTGGTTCCCAGGGTCACAGTGGTCAGTGACTGGGTTTCCCCGCGGGTAAATATGGCAGAGCCATGCGCTGCAGGCAGATAATCAACTTCGCACCAGATGGGCCTGATCTCATTCATTTTACGACCGTCCAGACGTTTGCGGTCATTCAGCATGACATAGCGCACAACTTCTTTCTCCAGATCATGGTAATACCGTTTGACCAGGTTGACCTTCTCTGCTCTTTCTTCTTCGGGCATGGCCTCCAGAAACTGGTCAACGATAGCCTTGAAACGGTTGATCCTTTCCACTTTGATCGCAATCTCAGCGCCCGCAACTTCCAACACTTTCGGTCTGAGTTCGTTGATGATCCGCTGCCTCAGCTCCTCATCATTCACCTCATGGCAGTATTCCCTTTTAGCGCCGCTTTTTCCTGCCATTTCAGCCAGTTCACGCTGTGCGGTGACCTGAAGTTTAATCGCTTCATGAGCAAAGCGGATGGCGTCGATCATATCTTTCTCCGAAATTTCTTTCAGTTCACCTTCCACCATCATAATATTGTCCCACGAAGCGGCGACAATCATATCAATGTCCGATTCTGCCATGTCAGATAAGCGGGGATTAACCACGAACTGACCCTTGACACGACCAACACGCGCTTCCGAAATAGGTCCGTTGAAAGGGATATCGGAAACGGAAAGTGCTGAAGAAGCTGCAAGACAGGCAAGTGCATCCGGCATCACATCTTTATCCCCCGAAATGAGGGTGATCAATACCTGGGTATCGGCATGGTAATCATCCGGGAACAACGGGCGGATGGCCCGGTCAACAAGTCTGGAAATCAGAATTTCATGTTCCGAGGGCCGCGCCTCACGTTTGAAAAAACCTCCCGGGAAACGCCCGGTGGCAGCATATTTTTCCTGGTACTCAACAGTCAATGGTAAAAAATCAACATTCTCTGAAGCCTCTTTCTTGGATACAACTGTCGCTAAAATCATCGTATCACCCATCTTGACCACAGCGCTTCCGTCGGCCTGTTTGGCCAGCTTGCCGGTTTCAATCGAAACCATACGCCCGTCTCCGAGGTCAAAAGTCTTGGTAATTCCTTGTAATGCCATAATCTTCTTTCTGTTATTAATTATTCTTTGTAAAACTTTATGATGCAAAAAAAGGCAATTGCGATAATTGCCTTTTTATTGATTCACCATGCTGGTGTTTATTTTCTAAGCTTGAGTTTCTTGATAATCTCCCTGTAACGGTTGATCTCCTGATTCTTCAGATATTCAAGAAGCCGCCTTCTTTTTCCGACCAAAAGAACCAGTGAACGACGTGTGGCACTGTCTTTTTTATTCGTCTTCAAATGCTCCGTAAGATGCTGGATGCGGTATGTGAACAATGCAATCTGGCCTTCTGCCGACCCTGTGTCGAACTCAGATTTTCCGTATTCCTTGAAAAGACCTTTTTTAACCTCTGGTGTAAGATACATAAACGTTTAATATTTCTGTTCTGAAATGGAGTGCAAAAGTAGTGTTTTCTTTTTAATTCCTGCAAATATCCATGCAAAATTTTTATTTCATCGCGTTAAAACGCGGAAATACATATAGTTAGGCTTTACTGAAAATTCAGTTGATTGGTGTATTCACCATTGATCAGCTTGTCGACCGAATAGAAGGAGAGACTGAAGGTTTTGCGTATGGTTCTGCGGCAGCTAAAAATACCGATCCCGTTACTGACATTGGTATAAGCCGGCCTTTCCTGAATAATGCTTGAAGACGGGCCGTTGAGGTCGATATAAGTGGTTAACTCATCACCGCCAACACTGATAATGAAATCGACCTTACCAATCAGGCGGGTTTTACTGTAATCTACCGGGATATTGGCTTCAAGATAGCGGTAAAACGATTCGCTGTTATACAGATTAATCATGATTTCACCGCCATTGAGGTTCTGCGACTTCACTGAGGTGAGCCTCCAGTCAATGTGTTTGTCGGTCGTGTCAGAAGTCGCCTGGTCTACTTCCCTGTAATTGAACCTGAAGACGGGTTCATAAAGCCTCCCGTTCACGGCAGATTTCCATTTGGCCTCTGCTTCAACATACAAGCCGTTGTTACCCACCAGGTTGAGCACAGGATTGGAAGGATTATAATAAGGCTTTTCGACCGAGAAGTCGCCGACAAGACCGGTTTCAGCTTCAACCACCTTCGAGGTTTCATTATTGGTGATCACCAGGCGGTAGATGGCATCCGTTTTCAGGTCGGCAGTAAAAACGTAAATGTATTGATTGGGATAATAGAATAATCCCTCTTCTTTATCGGTAATTTCTGTTCGTGTGCACTGAAAGGTACGGCTGAGGTTCCCGTTGAGGTACTCTTCCACCTGCACAGTCAGGATATCTCCATAGTCGCTGTTAACCGGATCCTGTGCCATGACAATGGCGTCTTCTTCTCCAAGGAAGGCCTTGTTGATCTTGATCTTATGAATGCTGTCGTTCTGGTCGAGCAGACCGAAAACCACAGTGATATCCGAACCCGGGGCATTGATCTCAAAGTCGGTTTCACAGGAAGCCAGCAGGAGAACGGCCACAAGCATAAATACAATTCTTATATTGCGCATCATCTGTTTCGTTACTTTAGGATTGCAAAAATACGTATTTGCGGCATGCAAATTTACCGGCAAACGAAAATATTCGTGAATCAGTATGCTGACGCATCTGCCGGGGTCTGAAACGGTGATCTCCGCGAAAAAAACTGCGGAGGCATGCCATTTCTGCTTACTTTTGCTACAGAACTAAAACGAATACCGTCATGTCAGTTGAAAATAAAAGCCGCATCACAAAAGTGACGACCCATGTTCTTCTTGAAATGAAGCTGCGGGGAAAAAAGATTGCTATGCTGACGGCTTATGACTACAGTTTTGCCAAAATTCTCGATGCCGCCGATATCGACGTTATCCTGGTGGGTGACTCTGCCTCAAATGTGATGGCCGGTCACAGCTCAACCTTACCCATTACCCTGGATCAGATGATTTACCACGCATCTTCCGTTATGAGGGCTGTTTCCAGGGCACTCGTAGTGGTTGATCTTCCCTTCGGGACTTACCAGGGCAATTCAAAAAACGCCTTGTCAACGGCTATCCGGATCATGAAAGAATCCGGTGCTGATGCCGTGAAACTGGAAGGGGGCAGTGAGGTGATCGATTCTGTGGAGCGCATACTTTCAGCCGGAATACCGGTGATGGGGCATCTGGGACTAACTCCCCAGTCTATCCACAAATTCGGAACTTACGTGGTCAGAGCCACTGAGGAAAAGGAGGCAGATAAGTTGAGGCAGGATGCAATGCTTCTTGATCAGGCCGGCTGTTTTGCCATCGTGCTCGAAAAGATACCGGCGGTGCTGGCTGCTGAGGTGACTTCAAGCGTTAGAACACCGACCATTGGTATCGGGGCAGGGTCGGGGGTTGACGGACAGGTATTGGTGCTGCACGATATGCTCGGGATCAATACCGATTTTTCACCCCGCTTCCTCCGACGATACCACAATCTGAACGAAGAAATCAAAGGGGCGGTCCTGTCGTATATCAAAGATGTCAAGTCCATGAATTTTCCGAACGAGAAGGAGCAGTATTAGGCAAACGCAACATACAGCGCATGAACCTCAACCTTTTCAACGGACTTCCCGGCCCTTTCGATTATCCCTGTCCTGAAATCCTTTTTGAGGATAACCACCTGATTATTGTCAATAAGCGGGCATCTGATATTGTGCAGACGGACAAAACCATGGATACACCCATGACGGATGCCATAAAAGCATACCTGCGGGATAAATACAACAAGCCGGGGAATGTTTTTCTGGGGGTTGTTCACCGGCTCGACCGGCCGGTCAGCGGCGCCGTGATCTTCGCCCGTACCAGCAAGGCCCTGGAAAGGATGAACCTGATGTTCAGGAATCGCGAAATCACCAAAAAATACTGGGCAATTGTGAAAGATCCTCCGGAAGAACCCTCCGGGCATCTGAAGAATTTCATCAGGAAAAACCCCCTTCAAAACAAATCATATATCTTCACCCGTGAAGTTAAGGGTAGCCTGTTGGCTGAACTGAAGTACCGGGTGATGGGTATGAGCGAACGCTATACCCTTCTCGAGGTAGAACTGATGACCGGACGCCATCACCAGATCAGAGCCCAGTTATCACATATCGGCTGTCCCATCAGGGGCGATCTGAAATACGGCTACCCCCGGCCCAACCAGGATGTCAGCATCAGTCTGCATTCGCGCAGCATTGAGTTTACCCACCCGGTAAGCGGTGAAGGCCTTAAGATTAAAGCCAAACCACCCCAGGATCCTGTCTGGGATTTTTTCCTGCAGATATTTGGTGATGAATGATCCTGCCTAGCGGATGACAACGCGTTTTACATACCTCCCCTGATCACCTTTCATTCGCAACAGGTATATGCCGGCCTTCAGATCACTGGTATTGAGTACCTCAATTTCTCCTTCTGTGAAGTTCACTTCTTTAGAAAGCAGAATTTTACCGCAAAGGTCGCTCAGGCTGAGTTCGAAATCACCGCTGACCATCCCCAGGGTCATATTGAGATGACTGCTTGCCGGGTTTGGCCAGATGTCGAGGGCTTCAGTTGAAGGATCTTCCTCAATTCCGGTGTAACCACAGATCCAGTCGCGGAGGTAAGATTTCACATAAAGGCTCACCGTGTCAAGATAATCGCCGTAGTTTCCGCCCGCATTCGGGTCATAAGGAATGTGGGTTCTTCCCCAGAAAGTATAAAAGGGATTCTCCACTCCTACATGCGAGGCACGCTGGGCCACAGAAGCGCTCCCGTCCACTTCCATAATCGGGATAACAATAGATATTGTGGCTGTACCATATGGTACTTCGGTATCGAGGTCTCCATGCATACTGATCAAAGGCTGGTCTCCGCTCCTGAGCCAGGTGGTGTCAGCAATGGCACCGCACAGATTCACCACATATCGGACATCGCTTGAATATCCCGGATTTCCGCTTAAGCCTTCCAGGCCGCCGAGACCTGTTGTGTCAATGACACCCGTGGGAATCTCAGAAACCTCGTCCAGGTACGCCACATGAAGTGCGGTAATTGCGCCGGCAGAACTCCCTCCGGCAATAATATAGTTGGTGTCAATCTTATACAGGTTCGTTGTCACGGCATCTTTTCTGAAAAAGCGCACTGCAGCACGGTAATCATGAACCGCGCGCATAACGGCGTATGTAAACTGTCCGTCAGGATCCGATAAAACAGCCGTGAAATCCACTCCAACCCTGTAATTGATAGCTGCAGCAGTGTATCCGTAAGAGGCAAAGCGGGTACACAGCTTCACCATCACTTCTTCCTGTTTGTCAGCCTGCAGAAAACTGCCCTTGGGAGCGAAAATAATCAGCGGTCTTTTGGCAAGTGGATCCCCCACGGGAGTGTATATGTCCATGGTCAGGTCCGTTGGCGTACCGTCATAAAGATTGTTGTTGCCGTAGACCACGTTCTGTGTGACATTCACGACATAAAGACTGTCGAAAAAGCGACCGCCTGAACAATCGTAGGTTTGTGCTCCGGCGAATTGAATAGTACCCGGGAGAAGCAGGAAAATTAAAAGAATATGGATCTTTTTCATAGAAATGTGAATTTGGTTATGGCAAAGATATTAAAAAAGTGTAATTCACCTCAGCAACTCATTTCTCCATATCTGATGTGAGGGGAAATGATTATTTTTACATGCCCGTAATTCTGAAATGGATCAAGGGTGGTTGAATATAAAATAAACTCAATCAGCATGAAAAAAACATTATTACTTTTTGGTATTTTACTGACGGCATCTCTCTTGGTCAGGAGCCAGTGCATCTTATTCAGCGACAACTTTGAATCGGGCACTTATTCTTCTCCGTGGGTTAACGGAAGCGGAAGTTACAACTACAATATCGTTTCAGCTTCCCCTGCAGATGGAGTCTATAATTTCCAGTTGGTCAGCTTATCGTCAAATACCTTTTACTCAGGAGCACAGGCAACATTCACTGCCTCCCAACCGGGCTATGTATCCTGGTGGGTGCGCACCAGCACCACAACGCTTGCCAATGCTTATTTTGTGCTCGGAGATGCTGATATCAGCAGCAATAACGGTATCCTTTTCTGTTATATCAGTTCCTCTGGCAACCTTCGTTTCTTTGCTTCATCCGGATACGATTACCCGGCATTGCCGAATACCTGGTATCATGTGGAGGCCCGCAACATCAACTGGATTTCCCGGACCATGGATTTGTATGTTAACGGAAGCCAGGTTCAGAGTAACTGGCCATTCAGATCCACGACCACAACAGCGGTTGACCAGGTTCATTTATTCAGCCTGAGTGCAGCGACTATGGAATATGACGACATTGTAATCGGAAGCACGCCCCTTGTCATCTCGCCCTCACAGACCAATACTGACTGCTATGGAGACAGTACCGGATCTGCGGGTATCTCAGTCTCAGGAGGCACAGGATCTTTCCAGTATCTGTGGTCTCCGACGGGAGATACTACCGCAACTCTCACTGCCTTAGCTGCGGGAAACTATCAGTGTACCGTCACCGATCAGAACGGATGCACAGCCACGCAGTCGTTCACGATCTCCGAACCCCCGCTGATTCAGACCATGATCGACACAAGCATTTGCCCTGGATCCGTATTTTCGGTCGGTGTTCACCAATATTCTGTAACAGGATTGTATGCCGATACGCTGACCTCATCCACAGCTTGCGACAGTATCGTGATCACCGATCTCACGGTAGAAGCAGCACCGGATATCACCACCCAGCTTGTTATGAACGTGATCACCGCCAATCAGTCCGGCGCTCAATACCAGTGGCTGGATTGCGATCAGGCTTACGCAATATTGCCGGGCGAAACCGGACAATCGCTGACTGCCCTGACGGAAGGAAATTATGCTGTGGAAGTTACTTTGGGTCAGTGCCCGGATACCAGCAATTGTGTGAACGTAACATTTACCGGTATTGATCAGCAAGAAACCGGTCGCATCACTATCTTCCCCAATCCCGGTCATGGTTTGTTCCTTTTGCGCGGTCTGCCGGATAAATGCATCCTTATCGTCCGGGATATGGCAGGTTCGTTGATTATGAGGACCGAACCTGACCATAATGACTTTCTGATGGACCTGGTTCATCTCCCCGATGGGGTTTACATACTGAAAGTTGAGAGTAATGCGTTGGAACGTTATTACAGAATAGTAAAGACCAATAACGAAAAGTAAACTGAATCGGACAACCAAAAAATCGTGATTTATGAGATATTTGATTTTCACCTTTCTGACGCTCTTCAGCCTGCTGGCATCTGCCCAGTTCAGCAGTTTCTTTGAAAACAAGACACTCCGCCTTGATTACTATCACAGCGGTGACAAGGACAATGAATTTTACTCGGTGGATCAGTTGATTGAAGAGCCCTACTGGGGTGGTTCACAGGTGAACCTCATCGACCAGACCGGTTTTGGAAAGTACCGTTTTGACGTGGTCGACCTGGTTTATGATTCTGTTATTTATTCAAGGGGGTACTGCACCCTTTTCAGTGAATGGCAAACAACAGAGGAAGCCATGAAAACCAGGAGGAGCTTCAGTGAAACCGTGGTCTTCCCTTATCCCAAACATAGTGTCAGGGTTGATTTTTACAGCCGGAATAAACTGGGGGTAATGGAACTTAAATTCCAATACGAGATCAATCCCCGAAGCATTTACATTGTGAAGGAGAACCGCCTGCAGTATCCGAAGTTCGAAGTACACAAAGGGGGAGATCCTGCGCACTCCGTTGACGTGGTGATTCTTCCTGAGGGCTATACAAAAGATGAAATGGCAAAATTTAAAAAAGATTGCAAAAAGTTTACAGATTATCTCTTCGCATGCAAGCCCTATGATAAGAACAAGGCACGATTTAATGTCTGGGGAGTTGAAGCCCCTTCCGCCGAATCGGGAACGGATTATCCCGGTACATCTACATGGAAAAAAACGGTGCTGAACAGCTCTTTTTACACCCTCGGAACCGAGCGCTACCTGATGTCCACTGATAATAAATCGATCAGGGACCTGGCTGCCAATGCGCCTTATGATCAGATCTACATCATCGTAAATACCGATCATTACGGTGGTGGAGCCATTTTCAATCATTATGCAGTCTGTATTTCCGACAATATGCACGGGGCTTATGTTTTTACCCATGAGTTCGGGCATTCCTTTGCCGGATTGGGCGACGAATACTATGACTCAGAAACATCCTATATTGATTTTTATCCCCTGAATCAGGAACCCTGGGAACCCAACCTGACCACCATGGTGAATTTCGATTCGAAATGGAAGGATATGCTGGACCCAGCAACCCCGGTGCCGACACCCAATAAAACAGAATATCGCGGAAAAGTGGGCGTATTTGAAGGTGGCGGCTATGTCAACAAAGGTGTGTATCGCCCGGCCTATGATTGTACCATGAAATCCATCAGCGAGGATAATTTCTGCCCGGTCTGTGTCAGGTCGATTCAAAGGATGATAGATTTTTATACTAAATAAATATACAAATATAAAAAGACGTAATATTATGATAAACAAGCTGGATCAGATACTGGATGCGCTGAAATCAAAGCCCAAAAAGCGCCTGGTGGCCGCGTATGCAAACGATGCACACACCATAGGTGCTGTGTCTCAGGCCGAGGACCTGGGCTTGGTAGATGCCACACTGGTGGGCGACAAATTAACGATAGAGAAGGTTTGTAAAGAGCACGGAATCGATGCGTCGAAGTTTGTGATTGTCCAGGAAGCAGATGAAATGAAAGCAGCCAGCCTGGCAGTGGACCTGATCAATAAAGGGGAGGGGAACCTGCTGATGAAAGGACTGGTCAGCTCCGATAAGTACATGAGGGCTATTCTGAACAAAGAAAACGGATTGATGCCGAAACCTGATGCAGTACTTAGCCATGTAACGGTACTTGAAACCCCGAAATACCATAAGTTGCTGATCGTTGCGGATGTGGCCATAATACCCCAGCCTGATATCAAACAGAAGATGGCCATACTCGGGTACCTGATCACAACAGCAAAAGCGCTGGGAATCGATAACCCGAAAATCGCCCTGATTGCGGCCACCGAGCAGGTTTCTTTAGGGATGCCCGCGTGTACCGAAGCTGCCATACTTTCCAAGATGGCGGAGCGCGGACAGATCAAAGGGGCGGTCATTGATGGCCCCCTGGCGCTGGATGTTGCCATTGATAAGGAAAGCTGTGAGATCAAGAAGCTCCGCAGTGAAGTGGGTGGTGATGCGGATGCCCTGTTGTTCCCCGGAATTGAATCCGGCAACGTTTTTTTCAAAGCGAACACCAAACTGGCGGGAGCTGAACTCGGAGCCGTGGTGTTTGGCGCACGTGTACCCTGTGTGCTGACATCCAGGGGCGACTCTGAAAGGACTAAATTGTATTCCATTGCTTTGGCTGCCCTGCTGGCAGGATGAGGATAGAGGATATGCAGGAATTTGACCCGGAACTCGAAAAAAAGGAAATTCTAAACCGCTACCGTGACTTGCTGAAGGTCTGCAAGCCGCGAACCAGCAATCAGGATAAGCAACAGATCCGCAAAGCCTTTAACCTGGCATTGGAGGCTCATAAGGACATGCGCCGTAAGAGCGGAGAACCCTACATCTATCACCCTATAGAAGTTGCCATTATTTCGGCCGGAGAAATCGGTCTCGGTACCACTTCTATTATCTGCGCACTGCTCCATGATGTGGTGGAAGATACCGATTATACGCTGGAAGATATCAGGGGCCTTTTCGGCGATAAAGTGGCCAGGATTATTGACGGACTGACCAAGATCTCAGGCATCTTTGATCAGAAGACGGAGTCCATGCAGGCTGAGAACTTCAGAAAAATGCTTCTGACCCTGAGCGACGATGTCAGGGTGATCCTCATCAAACTGGCGGACCGACTCCACAATATGCGGACATTGGAAAGTCTGCCGCACGAGAAACGCCTGAAAATCGCTTCTGAGACAACGTATCTTTACGCTCCGCTGGCACACCGGCTTGGATTGTATGCCATCAAGAGTGAACTTGAAGACCTCGCCTTCAAATTCATGGAACCGGAGATTTACAACACCATTGCAGAAAAGATCAGGGAATCGGAGCCCGAACGAAAGCGTTTTATCACCCGCTTCGTTCTGCCGATAAAGAAAGCCCTGACCAAACAGGGGATCGCACATACCATTCTCGGGCGCACCAAGTCCATTTATTCTATCTGGGAAAAAATGCGCAAGAAGGAGATCCCGCTGGAGGAAGTCTATGACCTTTTTGCAGTAAGGATCATCATTGATTCAAATCTTGAGCACGAAAAGATCGACTGCTGGCGCGTATATACCATTGTTACCCGATTCTACAGGCCCAATCAGGACCGCCTGCGCGACTGGATCTCCATTCCCAAAGCCAATGGTTATGAGGCCTTGCATACGACCGTGATGAGTCAGACAGGACAGTGGGTGGAGGTGCAGATCCGGTCGAAACGCATGGATGAGATCGCGGAAAAGGGATACGCTGCCCATTGGAAATACAAAGACAAGGAAAGCCAGGAAGGAGCCATCGATGAATGGCTGGCCAAAATCAGGGAATTGCTTCAGAGCCCTGAATCCAATGCGCTGGATTTCCTGGATGATTTCAAACTGAATCTTTTTGCTGATGAAATGTTTGTCTTCACTCCGAAAGGCGATCTGATCACCATTCCTGTAGGTTCAACAGCACTCGATTTTGCGTACAGCATCCACTCCCAGGTCGGGAACTCCTGTATCGGTGCAAAAGTAAACCACAAACTCGTCCCCCTCAGCCACCGCCTGAAAAGCGGTGATCAGGTCGAGATCATAACATCTGAAAAACAAACCCCAAAAGAAGAGTGGTTCGGATTCGTCATCACGGCCAGGGCGAAAACGCAGATCAAAGCTTTCATCAAGGAGGAGAGAAAACGCCAGGCAACAGCAGGCAAAGAGAAACTTCAGGAAATGTTTGAGGAACTTCAGATAGAGTTCACAACAGCCAACCTGAACAAATTCATGTATTACACGGGACAGAGCAGTCAAACGGATCTTTATATTGAAATCGCCGGCGACAAGATCGGCATCCGCGATTTGCGCGAATGCATGCAGGCCCCTGAAAAGGAAGGTTTCTTCCGTTTCCTGAAAATGCCCTTTAACCTGAGGCGCAGTCCCGACAGCAGAACTTCCGGTGATAAAAAACTGACCGAAGAGGAAGTCGTCAGGGATTCACTGCTCTCACCGGAAGTCGACCGTATCCACTACGAGCTTTCTAAATGTTGCAATCCCATTCCCGGAGATGATGTGATCGGTATTCTGAGCGGGTCGGAAAAGATCATTATCCACAGAACCAATTGCACCCAGGCGATCGAACTGATGTCGCGATTCGGTAATAAACTGGTCAAACCCAAATGGACACCGAGCGAGTCTCTGGAGTTCCTGGCAGGTGTCAATATCCAGGGAATCGACAGGGTCGGTTTGATGAATGAAATCACCAAAGTGATCTCCAAACAGATGAATATTAACATGAGCTCGGTGAATCTGGCTTCACGCGACGGTATGTTCGAGGGAATCATGATGCTCTATATACACAATACGGAGCAACTCCGGGCTCTGATCAATAGTCTCAAAAAAATCAGCGGAATTGAGAAGGTCAGACGAATTAATTGATGTTGTCTGACTATTGATTTTGTAAGTCATTGTAAAACAAGTTCATAAGACGATTTTTTCTGCTGAAATCAGCAATGATTGCGCCTATTAGATTCACAAAGGTTTCCCCTTAAATCAGGGCCGGGAAATTTATTTATATCCATTCCAATCTGGCATCCTAAAAAGTTGTACTTTTATCCGGTCATTAATGATGTGAATAAGCAATGAAAGAGAAAGTTCCCGAGCAATATGATGAGGTGAAACAGATTTTTACCTCATACCTTGAGCAACATGGGCACAGGAAAACCCCGGAACGTTTTACCATCCTGAAAGAGATCTACACCCTCAAAGGGCATTTCGATATTGAAGCCCTGTATATCCGGATGAAAAACGCGAAATACAGGGTCAGCCGGGCAACTCTGTACAATACCATGGAGTTGTTGCTCGACAGTGGTTTGGTGGTCAAACACCAGTTCGGAAACCATTGTGCCCAGTTTGAGAAGTCATATAAATTCAAGCAACATGATCATATCATTTGCATGAAATCAAAGAAGATGATTGAGTTCTGCGATCCCCGGGTCCAGGAGATCAAGGAATCACTCGAGAAAATGCTGAATATAGAGATCATGCATCATTCTTTAACCTTCTACGCAAGGTGTAAGGATGAGGAATAAAGTTTCGGGGACAAATCATGAGTGTTGATGTTATTTTGGGTTTGCAGTGGGGCGATGAAGGTAAAGGCAAGATCGTGGATGCGCTCAGTCCTGCCTATCAGGTGATCGCCCGTTTTCAGGGAGGGCCCAATGCGGGTCATACCCTGGAATTTGACGGAAAGAAAGTGGTTTTGCACACTATTCCCTCGGGGATCTTTCATGATGATAAGAAAAACGTGATCGGGAATGGCGTTGTGCTGGATCCCCTGGTTTTTTTCAGGGAACTGGAAACAGTAGAAAATCTGCATCCGGGAGCCTCGCGGAACCTGATCATTTCCAAAAGAGCTCATCTGATCACTCCTACGCACCGCTTGCTGGATGCTGCACTGGAGCATGCCAAAGGTGATGCAAAGATCGGAAGTACATTGAAAGGGATTGCACCAGCGTATACCGACAAGTACTCACGCAGCGGCCTGAGGATAGGAGATCTCCTGCGGTCTGACTTCGCTCAGTGTCTGGATAAGCTGGCCTCGGCCCACCTGAATCAGGTGAAAATGATGGGTTATTCCCCCGGAGATTTCACCATTGACAAAATCAGCTTTGATGAATTTGACCGTCAGTGGCGGGATGCCGTTATGAAACTGCGTGATTTGGATCTTGCTGATACTGAGATTTACCTCAACGATTGCATCGGCAAGGGGATGAAGATCCTCGCCGAAGGGGCGCAGGGAACCCTGCTCGACATTGATTTCGGGTCTTATCCTTTTGTTACTTCATCCAACACCAGTTGCGGTGGAGTTTGCACAGGTCTGGGCCTGGCCCCGAAGCATATCGGAACCGTATATGGTATTTTCAAAGCATACTGTACCAGGGTGGGAAGCGGTCCTTTCCCCACTGAACTGTTTGATGAAACCGGGCGCCTCCTGCAATCCAAAGGGCACGAATTCGGTGCTACCACTGGACGGCCGCGCCGCTGCGGATGGCTCGACCTGGTCGCCCTGAAATATGCCGTTCTGATCAACGGGGTGGACCGGTTGATTATGACAAAGGCCGATGTCCTGGATGATTTCGACAGTATATATACCGCTGATGCTTATCTGGTGCAGGGCAGGGAAATTTTTCATCCGCCTTATGAAATTTACCGCGATGGGCTCTCCCCCCGCCTTACCGCAAACAAAGGATGGAAGCAGGATACCACAGCCATACGCCGGGAATCAGACCTCCCCCCCGATCTGAAAGCATACTCAGAGCACATTATGAAGTACACCTCTGTCCCTGTGCAAATGATTTCTGTTGGGCCCGACCGGGAGCAAATGGTGAAACTGAAGGTGTGATCTTCTTAATAAATTAATGTAACTTTTCGCTGAAAAACGAGTTTAACAGTATTTGTGAAATCAATAAGAACCAGGTCATGAAAGCAAAAATCTGCCTTTTTCTCTGTCTATTCCTGCTTCCCGTCGCATTAACACTGGCACAACAAATCAGTGAGGATTATGTGCCGGAGGATGTTGTGATCAGCTTCAGGTACAAATATCCTGATGCCGTGATCAGCACCTGGGAAACTTCAAAAGGAAACTTCATCGCCCGTTTCAAAATTGCTGACCAGGATGGTAGTGCCGAATTTACTGCGAATGGTAAATGGCTGGTGTCAAGGTTTGCCATTCCTGAAAAGGAGTTGCCTTCACCGATAGCCACCTATTTCAAGAACAACTACAAGTCCCGTGACTTCATGATGGCTTCTTCTGAACTTGTGAAAGATGGCAACGGGGAAACCTATTACCTGCTTGTCGCAAAAAAGTCGGGGATCAGCCAGCCCAAACCCAGCGAGCTTTATTTCGATCTTACCGGAAAACTAACCAAAAAAGTAGAACCCGAAGAGAATAAGCCTGTTCAGGAGATATTTGAAGATCCGGTGGTCAATAACACCAATAACACTAACAACACCAACGAGAACAATAACAATCAGGTAGCGTCTGACACAAACACTCAGGCCAATGCTTCCGGAGGCGAAAAATTCAACAAAAAGGAGCTTCCCACACCGATTAACAATTACCTAAAGGCCAATTATCCTGAGCATCAGATCAAGGAAGCCAATTTTGTGAACGATGCAACCATGGGTGAGGTATATCACATCATTATGAAGAAACAGGGATTCAGGGATGAAGTGACCCTGTTTTTTGATATTACCGGCAATCTCGTTAAGAAGATTGATGCCGGTGAGGTGAAGAACCAGCAGCAGGCAGAAAACACCAATCAGAACCAGAACAACCAACAGAACCAGAACAACCAGCAGAACAATCAGACGGCTGAAAACCAGAACAGCAAAAACAACCAGCCCAGCGCTGAAGATCTTCGGAAGAAGACTGAGGGTGACCCTGTGAATGATTCCAAAGTGCCGGCCAATGCCAAAACCCACTTTGTTTCCAAGTACAAAAAAGCTACAAATGTCAGCTGGTATAAAATGGAGAACCGCGACTTCGTGGTTCGCTGTGAAATGAACGGCCGCAAATGTCAGGGCATTTATGCAGAAGAAGGAACCTGGAAGGAATTCCGTAATGATCTCGACCCGCTGACCCTGAATACCATGATTCTGACTTATCTCAAAGATCAGTTCAGGCGTTACAAAACAGTAAAAGCAGAATATGTGCAATCAGCTCCGAAAATCAAGTTCTATGAAATCCACATGGTTGAGAAAAACAATAAGACACCGAACCCCCCGGTAACCAAGGTATTTTTTGATGGTAACGGGAAATTTACCAATGTGGAAAGGCCGGATGTGGATGACCCCAATGACAACAAGAACCCAGAGGACGATGAATTCCTGAAAGCGGTAGATGCGGATAATCAGACGGTTGAAAAGGGAACCGGAGTGAATGAGGTGATCAATCCAAAAGAACTTCCGACAGATGCTATGTCATACATCCGGACGAATTTCAGGGAGCATATTATCAAAGAGTGCCGTTATCTCTATGACGATGATCTTGAAGCCAATGTTTACTATGTTACGGTCAAGAAAGAGGGCGACAAGTATGAGATTGAGCTTTACTTTGATCTGGCCGGTAAACTGATCAAAAAAATCGATCCCACCGAACAGAAAGTCAGAGAAGAAGGGAATGACGGCTTTAACATGAACAATGAGGGGGGGTCGATAGAATCTGAATCAGTAGACCCCAAAGAACTTCCTTCGGGAATTAAAACTTATCTGAAGAATAATTATCCCGATTTCAAAGTAGAACAAGCGAGCTTCAATTCCGACGAAGAGTTCGGGAATGTTTATTACCTCATCCTGAAAAAATCAGGCGTGAAGAGCAGTACCCATCTTTGGTTCGATCTCGACGGGGAACTGGTCAAGACTGAAAAGAAAGAATAAAGGGCAAGGATGTGTTTCAGCCTCTGATGAAGTCCCGACCGGACAACAGAAAATTTTCTGTCCCCGTAGTATCTTTCCCCGCTGCTTTTCTGCTGCTTTTTCTTTGCAGTATCAATAGTCTGGCGCAGGAGGTCAAAAAAATTGATCTGCTGGAGGCTGAACAGATGATGTATGATGTGCGTTTCGGCGATAACGTCAACCGCGTCATCGGGAATGTCATCTTCAGACATGATAATGTTCTTCTGTATTGCGACTCTGCTTATATGTTCACCGACGATAACAGTGTTCAGGCCATGGGGCGTGTGCATATTAAGGTGAATGATTCAACGAGTATTTTCGGAGATTCTCTGAGGTATAACGGCAACAAGAAAACAGCTGAGATGCACAACAATGTCAGGATGGTGGATAACCAGATCACCCTGCTGACGGATCATCTGGAGTATGACCTGCCGAAAAAGACCGCCCATTATTACGATGGCGGTAAGATCATAGATCTGGAGAATACACTTACCAGTAAGAAAGGTTACTATTACAGCAGCAAGAAGGACTTCTTTTTTAAGGATTCCGTGGTTCTGGTAAATCCTGAATATACGATGTACAGCGATACCCTCCTGTATAATACGCAAACCGAACGCTCTTCCTTTTTCGGTCCCACCACCATCGTCAGCAAGGAGAACTTCATTTATTGTGAACGCGGATGGTATGATACGAAGAACGACATCTCCGAATTCAGGCAGAATGCCTACATGGAAAACAGTGAACAGACCCTGGCCGGCGACAGCATCTATTATGAGCAGAAGACGGGTCTGGGTCTGGCCTACCGTAATGTTGTACTGACCGACAAAAAGGAGAATCTCATTTTGCATGGGGCCTTTGCCCGCTATGAACAGCGTGCACAATACAGTCTCGTGACGGGTAATGCCCTGATGATTCAGGTGGATGGCGCGGACAGCCTCTTTCTCCATGCCGATACCCTGCTGGCGACTTTCGATACAACGGAACGAAAAGCGAGGGTGCTTTTCGCCTTTCATCAGGCGAAGTTTTACCGTGATGACCTGCAGGGAATGTGCGATTCGCTGGTTTACCGTATGAGTGATTCAACCATCAATATGTATTATGATCCCGTGATCTGGTCTGAAGACAAGCAACTCACCGCAGATACGATCATTATTCAGACCGCCAACCGGCAGATCGAAAGCCTGCTTCTGTTTAACAGCAGTTTTATTGTTTCTGTTGACGATAGCGCTGAAAACCGGTATAACCAGGTTAAGGGGGTGAATATCCGTGCGGTTTTCGAAGATGGACACCTGGCACGGGTGTATGTTTATGAGAAATCGGAAACACTGTATTATCTAAGGGAAGATAACGGTCAGCGGATAGGGGTGAACCAGGCCACCGGAACCAATCTGCTGATTCGCTTTCAGGACGGGAAAATCGCGTCCATTACCTTTCTTGATCAGCCGGCAGGCACCCTGCATCCTGAAAATGCACTGAGCGGGAAAGATCGTTTTCTCCGTGATTTTCTCTGGCGTTCCGATAAGCGACCATATAATAAAGATGATATATTTATCTGGTGAATTTCTTGCGGCATGAATTTCTTCTATTCCCCTGACCTTGAGTTGAACATTGAGTGGATCACCCTGAACCAGGAAGAATCCCGGCATTGTTTGCGATCCATGCGGATGCGACAGGGCGATCGGGCATGGATGGGCAACGGGAGGGGACTGAAGGCGGAGGTTGAAATGGCCGGGACGGAGGGCCATCTGGCGGTTTTCAGGGTGCTCAGATGTGAGCAAATATTAAAGAGAGCTGCCGCCCTGCATCTTGCGGTTGCCCCAACCAAAAACCACGACCGTTTTGAGTGGATGGTGGAGAAAGCCACTGAACTTGGAGTAGAGACCATCACCCCCTTGATGTGCAGGCATTCAGAGCGTACACGGGTTCAGCGGGAGCGCCTGGAGCGATTGCTGGTTGCAGCGATGAAACAATCCATGGATCCTTTTCTTCCTGAGATTGCTGAAGAAAGCTCATTTGACGCACTGGTAAATGAAGAATTCAGCGGACGGAAATTCATTGCCTGGTGCGGAAACGATCGCCCGCCGCATCTGAAAGATCTGCTTACAAGGGGAAGTCATGCCCGGGTCCTGATCGGACCTGAAGGAGATTTCTCTGAGGATGAAATAAAGCTTGCCAGGGAACGTTCATATGAGCCGGTGAGCCTTGGTTTCAAGCGTTTGAGAACGGAAACCGCTGCGATATATGCTTGTTCCGTTTTTAAAATGATCAATGAGTAACATATGAGGAAATTGTTTATAACGGCATTACTGCTTACATGGTCTGTGTGCTCACAGGGCCAGCAAATGCAGTTCGCCTTGCTGAAGTATTCCGGCGGGGGCGACTGGTATGCCAACCCGACTTCACTGAGTAACCTGATCCGTTTCTGCAACCAGCAGATGGGCACCCTGATTCAGCCTGAATATGCCGTTGTGGAGGTAGGCAGCTCTGATCTGTTCAATTATCCCTGGGTACATATGACGGGTCATGGAAATGTTGTGTTCTCAGCACAGGAAGCCGGGAACCTGCGGGAATACCTGATTGGTGGCGGGTTTTTGCATATTGACGATAATTACGGCCTTGATCAATATATCAGGCGCGAGATGAAGAAGGTCTTCCCGGAACTTGATTTTGTTGAATTGCCTTTCAACCACCCGATTTATCATCAGAAATATAAATTCACGAATGGTCTCCCCAAGATTCATGAGCATGACGGCAAGCCTCCTCAGGGTTTTGGTCTGATATGGGAAGGCCGCTTATTGTGTTTTTATTCTTACGAATGTGATTTGGGTGACGGTTGGGAGGACAAAGATGTTCACAAAGATTCAGAAGAAACCCGTACACGCGCATTGCAGATGGGCGCGAATATCATCCGCTATGTTTTTACGAATTAGTCAGTGAAGGCAAAAAAAAAGAGGCTGCCTGTTGAGGCAGCCTCTTTTTTTTGCAGATGGGTGTTATTATTCAATCACCATCTTCTTGGTGAGCCTCTGATCGTTTGCGATCAGGGAGTAGTAGTAAATCCCTGCGGGCAGATCCTGTTCCAGGCTGATGGTATAGGTGCCTGCAGCTTTCTTACCTTCTTCGGAAACGAAAACCTTGTTGCCTTTGGCGTCGAACACCTCGAGGCTGACAGTGGCGTCGTTTTCAATAGCGTAGCTGATGGTGGTGTTGCCGTTTGAAGGATTGGGATAGTTCTGGCTAAGCTGCATATAGTTCACGAAACCTTCATCTCCAACGTTGGCGTAATTCTCATCCACAATCGGGAAAATAGCGATAGCCGCTTCGATGGGCTGTCCGCCTGAAGTCCAGAGGTGGCTGAACTGGGCCCAAAGGTCAGGACTCGGATAGCGGTAGTAGGTGTATTCAAGTCCGTAGGTGCCTGAAGCAACCGGATCACCGCCAATAATGCTGAGGGTGTCGCCGTTTGCATAGAAATCGCTCACATTGTAAACAATGCAATAGTCTGTGGCTGCCGGAATGTAAACCACGGGATCAAAAATGGCCGTGGTCCATCCGCTGGAAGAGGTATCAATATCAGCCCAGCCCAAGGTATCGCTGCCGAGTGCAACGTCGCCGGGGCGGACGATCGTGTAGGGGGTTCCACCGATGGTATAACTGCTGGTGCCGTTCCTGAGAGTGATGCGTACATAAAGGTCAGAACCGGATCCGTTGGTATGTTTCATACTGGTCCAGATCAATGCACCTTCCACGCCATAACCGGCGCTCAGGTTGAGGTAACCCTGTGCCTGTTCCACGGAGCGGGCAACACCGGCTGTATCCCAATGGGGGCCAAAGATGTATCCGAAGCCCGGGGCAACATAATTGTAGGCATTGGTGAGGGCAGCGAAGAATTCATCAATAAAAACAGTGTCAGTCGGCGTTTTAAATGACATGTTTTCACGGTCAGCTTTGATTTTTCCGCCGATCTCGTTCGACTGTAATGCAACGCCTTGCCCGAAAGCAATCGCTGTCACCAGCAATAAACTTAAAACCAGAGTAATTCTCTTCATAATGATAAAAATTAAGTTAAACAAATGATTTTTTCCTGAACAAATTTAAACATTGTTGCGAATACACAAGCATTTTTTAATAACTATGTTCTCTGCCAAGAAAAAAAAAAACCTTAAAAAATGCATGCGAATTTGAAATAATCTTATCTTTGTGCAAAATTATTAACTAAAATCATAAAAAATTATGAAAAAGTTTTACATTTTAAGCATTTTAACTCTTTTTGCCGTAAGTGTTTACGCTCAAAGAGAAGTTGGAAAGATGATCAAAATGCCTGCCCAGAACATTGAAATGTTCAAAACGGTAACCGATACACTTCTTCCCGGAAACATGGCCAATGCAACTGGTTTTGCACAGTATGGTGTTCAGGATGAATCAGGCTATGTTTTTGGAACCAACGAATATGGTGACTGGTGCAAAGCAGAACAATTTATTGTTTTAACTCCCTATGCTATCGAAGGTGCCATTTATTGGTTTGGTGACAAAGTCGTTTCCGCTGGAACGGGTGTTGTTGAAATGAACGTTTGGAATATGGATGGAACAGGCACAACACTGGCAGGAGCTGGCCAGGATGCCCCCGGTACCGTTTTAGGTGGAGTTACTGAAACAGTTGGTAATATTGATACAGCAACTATGCTTGCTGATGCTTATGTTGCTATTTTCACTACTCCGATTAGTGTTACTGATGATTATGCTATTGGTATTGATGTTAGCGCTGTTTATGCTGCTAACGATTCCATCGGTCTCGTTTCTTCATTAGATGGTGACGGTGGTAGTTTTGAACTCGCTTGGGAACAGTGGAGTGATGGTGACTGGTACACAATGCAAGCTGCAGGTTGGGGCAGTGGAACTTTTGACGCTGACATCGTGATCATGCCAATGGTTGACATGAACGCTGGTAGCGTTGAAGAAGGCAACTTCATCAATGGTCTCAAAATGAGCAGCTATCCTAATCCCGCAACAGATGTTGTAACCCTTGCTTACGAACTCGAAAGCAATGCTAAGAACGTTGTGATTCGCATTCTGAACACCAACGGACAAAATGTTGCGCAACTGAACCTCGGCACTCAGAGCGCCGGTGTTTACAATGTTGAACTCGATGTTACTGAATTTGCTGCCGGAACTTATTATTTCCTCATCAACGCCGGTGCAAACCGTCTTGCTAAGAGGATGATGGTTACCCGCTAATATTTTTTAGATAACTGAAGGAGGCTGTCTCAAAAGGGCAGCCTCTCTTTTTTATTGGAAATCAGGGCCTTAT
>CALGYY010000231.1 GCA_937934705.1 uncultured Bacteroidota bacterium | reverse complement strand
CCGCAGCCCTTTCTCACGGGATTATAACCGGATCCTGCATTGTAAAGCCTACCGGAGACTGAAGCACAAGACCCAGGTTTTTTACGCCACCACCAATGATCATATCTGCACCCGGATCGAGCATGTGAATCATGTCGCCTCGGTCAGCTACAGTATAGCCAATTTCCTTGGACTCAATACTGAACTCACGGGAGCCATAGCTCTGGGGCATGATCTGGGACATGCCCCTTTCGGGCATGCAGGGGAGTACATATTGCGTGACCTCATGAAGGAACAGGGAGGCGATTCATTCTGGCATGAGCAGAACAGTCTGCGCTTTGTGGATCACCTGGAAACCCTGACAGGACTTGACGGCAAGGAACACAACATGGCATTGACTTACGCCGTGAGGGACGGCATCATATCTCACTGCGGTGAGGTCAATGAGAACGCCGTCTTTCCGCGAAAGCAGGCCATGGATCTGTACAAGATCGAAAGACCCAATCAGTACCCGCCTTATACATGGGAGGCTTGTGTGGTCAAGATCGCCGATAAGATCTCCTATCTGGGAAGGGATATTGAAGATGCTTTAACCCTGGGGATATTGAGTAAGGAGCAGCTCCGGGAACTGGGCAGTGCAGTAGAACACATTCGCAGGGAGGAAGTGCACAGGATATCCAATACACTGCTGATGCATGATTTCATCAACAACTTATGCAGCATGAGCAGTCCTGACAGAGGTATACTCTTTTCCCCGGAATATCTCGAAATGATTAACAAAGTCAAGGAGTTCAATTACAGACATATTTATCTGCATCCGAGACTGAAGGTGTATAATGAATATGCAGGGCTGGTCATTACATCTCTGTTTAAAACCCTGCTGCCTTTGTGCAGCGCGGGGAACAAAACAGAAAAGGAGCTCGCTGCGGTGGAACGCTCCTGGCCGGAGCTGGGAAGCACATTCAGGTACTGGCTGAACAAGTATTCTGACTTTGGCCAGGCTGGCAGGGAGCAAAGCAAATTCGCCAATCACATTGTTTACAGTGTACGTGAACCATTATCCATGCTGAGGGCGTTGACCGATTACCTCAGTTCCATGACCGATCAATTTATTGTTAAACTTTTCGGGGAGCTGACCCGATTTTAATTAAATAATCAAACATATGAAAAAGAAAATTATTAAAGGGGTCCTGTTCTTCCTGATTGGATTTGTTGTGTTCTTCGGATTCAGGTTGCTTTACGGTTACCTGAGATATGATGCAGATGGAACTGACCAGTTCCAGGGAGCGTATTACACCAGCTATGAATATAGCTATGAGCAGAATGATCAGTATGTCCGTAAGAATATCGCCAGCACGAAATATGAAAACAAAGGCGGGAAGGAAGGAAAAAGCGAGAGTGTCAGTATAAGCACCGATCAGAAATACGAAAAAATCGGAAGTCTTTCGGCCAGCAGCAAAGAATTTGAGAACACAGAAAGTAAAGTCCGCGATCTGATCCGCAAGTATAATGCGCTGATACAGTATGAGCAAAAATCGGGCATGGAAGGCAGCCGGAGGCTTCATCTGATCGTTGGCGTCCCGCCCGAGGGTTTCGATGGGATGATAGGTGAACTGAAGGCATTCGGTAAGCTGGAGTCTATCCAGATCGACAAGGTGGACAAAACCAATGAATACAAAGAACTGGAGGCCAAGAGAATCAGCCTGGAGAAGACCATTGCATCACTTTCATCCCTTAAAGCCAAGAGCGGAAAGATCGATGAGTATGTGAACCTGGAGAACCAGATCCTTGAGTTCGAGCGGCAATTACAGGATCTGGGCGTACAGCTTGGTGATTTTGACGCTGAAAACGAATTCTGTACTGTGAAATACAGCCTCAGGGAAGACACTTATGTCCCCACAGGTATTCCCTTTCTGCAGCGTGCGATGGTAGCGCTGGAGTGGACGGTGAAATACTATCTTGCTTTTGTTCTGGTTATTGCATTCTCTGCTTTGGCTGCCTTTCTGATCATTAAGATAGCGCAGTTGATTCGCAGACTCTCTAAACCGGCCGATAACAAGCAGGAATAGCGATTACTTGGCTTTTCGTGTGCCGATCTGCAGATCAAAAATACTGCGTCGCCGGCTGGTGCGAAAGATCCCTTCATTCACGGACCTGACCTCTTCAATCGTATAGAAAGAGTGAGGGTCGAAGTGGTTGATCACATCAATGACTTCCCGGGCATCTTTTCTTTTAACGATTGAAAAGATCACCTTGACTTTTCCTGTTGCACCTTCACCATCCACAATGGTCACCCCGTAATTCTTCTGTTTCAGGTACGACACCAGATCAGTGGCTTCACGTTTGACGATGATCCGTATGATGACATTGCCCAACGATAAGCGTTCATCGAGTTTCATACCCACATAATTGCCCATGGCATATCCTCCGGCATAAGCCAGGTAGCACAACCAGTTGTCAAGATGCTGCATAATCTGTCCTATCGCGAGTAACCAGATCAGTGATTCAAAAAAGGCAAGTACCGGTGCCAGATTTTTCATACCCTTGGCGACGAAAATCATACGCAGAGTACCAACACTCTGGTCGAAGATGCGGGCAATAAATATCAGTAAGGGCAGGACAAGCCAGGTAAACACCCATGAATCGGTCAGGACCATTTGCAGGAAAGTCATATCAGTTATTTTTTTGCAAAATTAATCAAACACCGGCACGCTATCAAACTCCGGATGCGGGGGATGCGTCTTAGCCCTGATCAGAGTCGCCTGTCTGATTCCTCTGGTCAGCAGCCAGCTGTTTAGAAGTGAAGTCGATAAACTGCATCAGGGCTCCCAGGACATCGGCCGAAACGACGGGTTTTCTGAGATAGGCCGCAAAAAGTCCCCTGTTCTGCGCTGCTTTGCTCAGCTCCATGGTACTGGCAGTTATAGCAATGATGGGTATATGATCCAGGCCTGCTTCCTTCCTGATCTTCCGGCTGGCCTCATAGCCATCCATGACCGGCATACGGATATCCATGAAGATCACATCCGGTTTATATATCTTAGCCATTTTCAAGGCCTCAAGCCCATTCTGGGCTTCAACCAGGACCAGATTGTGGTCATTCAGCATCCCCTTCACCAACTGGCGATTGGTCTCTACATCATCCACAATCAGGACCACCTGTTGATCAAACCACAGGGCATCATAATCAAAATCATCTGCTTCGCCCTGATCAGCCTTACGGCCCCGGATATCAATTTTATCAAAGTGCACTGTAAACGTACTCCCTTTTCCCGGCACACTCACGAGGGAAATGCCCCCGTCCATCAGTTCCGCGAGTCTCCTGGAAATAAACAAACCCAGGCCGGTTCCTCCAAACCTTCGCTGATCCTGCATTTCCTGCTGCATGAATGCGCCAAAGATGCGCTCATGGTTTTTGGGATCAATTCCGATACCGGTATCTTTTATATCTATGAACAAACTTATGGATTCCTTACCCTTCTTTTTGAAGCGGGCCTTCATCCTGATGCCCCCCTTTTCAGTAAACTTGACCGCATTGCCCACGATGTTCAGCAGGATCTGCCTGAGCCTGAGCTCATCAATCACAATGGCAAAAGGGAAATTATCCGGAATCGCTAGCTGGAATTTCAAACCTTTCTCTGCAATCTTCATCGAAAACAAATTACGGATCTCCTGGAATACGTTTTCAAGTCTGATGGGTTCTGCATGGATCTCCATCCGGCCGGCCTCGATTTTTGAAATATCGAGAATGTCGTTGATGATCTGAACCAATGTTTGCCCGCTGGAGCGGATGGATTGAACATATGATTTCAATCGCGGATCTTCCAATTTGCGGTTCAGCAAGTCTGCAAAACCAATCACCGCATTCATGGGAGTGCGGATTTCATGGCTCATGTTCGCCAGAAATTCACTTTTGGCCTGCGATGCAGTCTCAGCCTGTATCTTAGCCTCCAGAAGATCCGATTCAAGGTCTTTCTGTCGTGTCACATCACTGAAATTCCAAACCTTACCGGCTACCTGATCATTCATCATCTGAGGGAACACATAACACTCATAGACCTGACCGGTTTTAAGGGTCAGAACAACACTCTGCTCCTCTCCGCTCTCACGGAAGAGAGTCTCCAGAATAACTGTTCCCTTCTTCCTGTCTTTGAAAAGGTGGCGGATCAAACCAATGAATGACATAAAATCCACACCGTTCAGGGAATGTCCTTCCAGTCCGAACAGCCTGAGAAATTTCTGGTTGTACTTGCCGATCCTGCCATCAAGTCCCGTCACCATGATACCGTCGCCGGTCGACTCCAGGGTTGCATTCAGCAGGGACACAACCTCGCCCAACTCCCGTGTCCTTTCTTCAACCAGCAACTCAAGGTGACTGCGGTAATTCTCCAGTTCTTTCTCAATCCTGCTCTTTTCGGTAATATTACTCAGGATACAATGGGTTTGCAAAAAATTACCCCGGGGATCAAAGGCGCACTTCCCGTCAAATGAGATCACCAGGAGTTCTCCGCTTTTGTGCCGGACCTCATACTGACTCTGCGTGTTTCCCCTTTCAATAAAGCGGGCAAAACCGGCTTTGAAGACCGGCATGGCATCTTCGCTGATGAAGGATCCGAACCATTTCCCGATGACCTCCTCCCGTTCGTATCCCAGCATATCCAGCCATGTCTGATTCACATCTATGATGTGACCCTTCACATCCAGCGACTGGTATCCCAGCGGAGCATCCTCGAACAACTGACGGAACCGGCGCTCGCTTTCAACAAGGGCCTGCTCTGCCATCTTGTTTTCTGTAATGTCGTGCACAATAGAGCCGACCCTGAATCCCCCGGATGTGCGTATGGAAAAAACTGTCTGAACGGTATAAACAATACTCCCGTCGGCCTTCACACTCTGAACCTCTTTTGATCCGGTAAATGTGGTTTGCCCCGTCCTCAGGGCATTCTGAATCCCTTCCCGGATGGCGTGATAGCGGTCGGTGCTCCTTTTCTCCTGGGGGATCTGGTCATACAGCACATCCCAAAAGAACCTACCAATCGCTTTGTCCATAGGAACCCCTGAAATCTGCTCACTGGCCTTGTTCCATATGATGATCCTTCCCTCCTCGTCGCTCAGGGCGATCCCTTCCTTGGTCTCCTCAATAAAGGAACGGTACTTTTCTTCGCTTTCTTCCAGGGCCCCCTGGTATTGCTTTTTCTGCCTGCTTTGCTCAAGGCTGTGAAAAGCAAGTCCCAGATCGGCTGCAAGCTCTTCGAGAAGTTCCTGTTCTTCCTTGTCGAACCCTTCAGGATCGGGTGATGAAACCCAGATGAGCCCCAGTATGTTTTCCTTGTACCTCAATGGAACCGTACACACGGCACAAGGCTGATCGGCACAATGCAATGCCGGATTCTTATGATAACAATAACTGTTGTTGCGGTTTGAAACCAGCGTGCATGCCCCTGCAACGCTCTCTCTCACAATGGAAGGCCATAGTTCCGAATGCGCCTTCCAGGCCTCTGCCGACCAAAGCCGGCATTCAGTTTTCTCGGCCCTGGCATCCACACTAAATCCGCAACCTTCCTGATTCAGCAGTCCAATCCAGACCAGCTGGTAATTTCTTGTGGCGATCAGAATATCGCACGCTCCCTGACACAGGCTGTGCTCATCAGTCACCCCCGAGATCAACTGATTCACACTTCTGAGTGCCAGCGTGACCTGAAAAAGTTTCCTCAACTGTTTATCCATCCTGCTTTTAAACAGGGCCATTTCAAGTGTGGCGTGCAACTCACGCTCTTTAACCGGTTTGATCAGGTAACCATAAGGCTCTGACAATTTAGCCTCAGTGAGCATAGTGTCATCTGAATAGGCCGAAATAAAAATCACCGGAACCTCCATCTTCTGACGAATGAGCTGAGCAGCCTGTATCCCGTTAATGCTATCCCGAAGCTGGATATCCATCAGAATAACATCCGGACGTACACGCTCGGCCTCTTCAACAGCTTCTTCACCGGAAGCATACATCCCGACCACCTTGTATCCCAGGGAAGTCAACGTTCGCTGCAGATGAAAGGCCACCAGCGCATCATCGTCTACTACCATCACATTGATGTCACTCATCTTCCGGATTATTCGTTTTCTTCAGTCAATAGTTTGTGCTTTTCCTTTGCACAGAAAGTAATTTCCACCACCACACCCTCTTCCTCACGGATACTGAAGGTTCCACCCAGCTGATGTACCGCCCACAAACGAACCAGATTCAATCCCGAAGATTTGAGTTCCTGTAGGTTGAAACCAGCGGGAAGACCCTTTCCATTGTCCCTCACCAT
The DNA here is from genome assembly GCA_937934705.1 of uncultured Bacteroidota bacterium. Lineage (GTDB taxonomy): Bacteria > Bacteroidota > Bacteroidia > Bacteroidales > CAIWKO01 > CALGYY01. Next base: position 1,878 of record CALGYY010000231.1, on the reverse strand, counting down.
TAAAAAGTAATCCCCCTGATATTCCCTGAGCCTGACCAGCAAATGCCTGTCGCGCTTTACCTCAGGAGGGAATGCATACTTATAAACATTGGTTACCAGTTCATTTACTATAAGGGCGCAGGGGGTCGCCAGGCCGACATCCATCCAGATTTCCTCCGAATCAACAGTGGTCAGCACATAGTCCATGCGGTTAAGGGAAGTCGCAATATTCATTACCAACTCCTCGAAATAGTGCGACATCTCTATTCTTGAAAGCTTACGGGTCTGGTTCAGCTGATCATAGATCAGGGCCATGGTGAAAGCCTGACCGTGCAGCACCTCCAGAAAGTCACGGGTTTCATCATCCTTCACTACGTCACGCTGCATATCAATCAGGTGAATGATCGCTGCCAGATTATTCTTAACCCGGTGATGGATCTCATTGATCAGAATTTTACGTTCTTCAAAGGCCAGTTTCAGGTTCTCCTGATCCTTTTTCATTTCAGTGACATCCAGAAAAACCGTTACAAAATGGCCTTTCTGATGCGAGAAAATGGAAATATGAAAATGCCGCTCCAGGGGAGGGAAGTAAGTCTCCACAATCACCGGGATCCCGCTTTCGGCCACACCGCCAAACTCAGCAAGGTAAGGTGGCACATCAACACCATACACATCCGTCGCCAACTTGCCGATCACCTCTTCCAAAGGAATTCCTGTATGATAACTGTAGGCCTGATTCGCATCATAAATACGGTAATTAATTTTATTACCGGAATCATCATATATCACTTCGTGCCAGGCCACCCCTTCATTCATATGGTCAAACAGACCTTTAAAACGCGATTCCATCTCCGCCCGTTCAATCTGAATGAGCTTTTTCTCTGTGATGTCCATGATCACACCATCCAGGTAAACCCCTGCCCCTTTCTCATCTCGGATCAGTCGTCCCCGCTCAAAAACCCAGTGAACCTGCTGCTTCGAATCCTGTATCCTGTATTCCATTTCGTATGGCCTGCCTTCCTCATTCGCCCGATCAATCGCTCCGGTAACAATATACATATCTTCTGGAAAAACCAATTCTGCATACGTTATATATCCATCCTTATAAAATGCTTCAGGGGGATAACCGGTCAGGTTCGTGATATATTCACTGATATAATGCATATACCAGGGAGGAGTAGTCTCACAACGATAAACGATAGCAGGGATGTTTCCAACGAGATTGCGGTAATTCTTGTCTGACACTTCAAGCGCCTTTTTTGACGCCTCCATTTTATCGCGTGCTGCTTCTGCCTGCTTACGCTGAAATTCAAGCTTCTCATTCAGGAGTTCCAGCTCCATTGCGCGAAGGCGCAATTGCTCTTCCTTTTGATTCCTTTCAGCATCCGAACGGCCGAGTTTGAGCATGATCACACACATACCCTCAATAAAATCAAGAATGTTCACGATCTGCCGTTCTGAATAAACCGGGACAGCTGAAAAAACATCAGGCCCCGCTTTGTCCCCTCTGCTATCAAAACTGTCAGGATATCCGTTGGTCAGATCCCCGGCAGCATCCGTTAGAAAATGCGAGAGACTAACCTCCAGCATCTCGGCCCCTTCAAGACTAACTATTCTGCTTATGGATGACAGCCCGTGAGCGCAAACACTAACCTTTAGCGACAGTTCGCCCGGGACAGTCACCAGCCGTTTCATGTCTTTCGGATCGGCATCACTGTCCCACTCTGCCACACTGCAGGCCGCAATTTTGCAAGCATAACCGGGCCGGGAAGAAATCAGCTTCACCCCTTCTGTGTCCCTGATCCTGATAGCACAACCCATGGTCTCACAAAAATCATCGACAGGGCTGTCTCAAAAGGGCAGCCTCTCTTTTTTATTGGAAATCAGGGCCTTATTGTT
>CALGYY010000230.1 GCA_937934705.1 uncultured Bacteroidota bacterium | reverse complement strand
CCCCTGAAAACAGCTAAAAAAACATTGTAAATTGTAAATTTCAAATTGTAAATTGTAAATATTTATTTCTTAGTGTTATTATCCTTTAGTGTTTTTATTGATTTGGCTAGAATATCACACAATTGTCGATTCTCTTCCAGAATATCCCTGGTCTCTTCCACTTTGGCTAATTCTGCTTTGTGAATAATTCTAAGCCAGTAATTGCTTTCTCTTGCTTCCTTTAAAGCAATTTGTAATTTATGTACAAAATCCTGCCTGCTTTCAGCACCGCGCGCTTCTTCGTAATTTGCTCCTATTGATGTTGCGGAACGAAATAGTTGCATAACTAAATGGTGATGCATTTGATTTTTGTCAATTCTTTGTAAAAGTTTCAGAACAGCAACCGAAAAGTTTAACAGCCTGTCAGACAAAACATCTGCCTTACGCTCCATATTCACAAATTTAAAATTTAAAATTTACAATTTACAATTTACAATTTACAATGCTTTTACATCAAGTAAGCACGGGATTGTTTTTATACGAAATTACAAGTTTTTAATATCCAATTTCAATTCCCGAACCCCATCACTCCCTCACTCCCTCACTTCATCACTTCATCACCCGTCACCCTTCACCATAGAGTAACGGGGTATCGGAGTATCGGTGTATCGGGGTTCTGAACTCGATATTGGATATTAGATATTGGGGTTGTGGGTATTGGTCGGATTATCGGGGTGCAGGACCCTTTCCCCGGCTGAGCTTGTCGAAGGAGTGATGTGATCCTTAAACCGCCCGGTCCCCGAGCTTGTCGAGGGGGGCAGTGCTTCTGGACTTTTGACTTTATGACCTTCGACATTATGACTTTCGACTTTATGGACTTTCGACCTTTCGACCTTTTGACTTTCGACTCTTCATCACTTCATCACTTCATCACCCATCACCCATCACCTGATCTTCGAGCGAACCAGTTCCTGCAGATCCCCGAGATTCTCGCAGTTCAGCACCTCAAGGTTTTTCAGTCTGATGTTAAAGGCATCTTCCAGAGACAGTATCACCTGGGCATGATTCAGTGAATCCCAGCCAGGAACGTCTTTGGCCACCATTTCTTCTTTCAGCTCAAAATCATCTATGTTGAGCTGTTTCAGGATCACTTCCCGGAATTTGGGATCCATTATAATATCCTCCATTTTTGATTTTCTGCGGGATCGAGTATACGTTTCTTATTGATATCGCGCCCGGGTTTGCCCGCTGAACTCTTGATGAGCCAGCGTGAAGGGACGAGGTAGATGGCGGAAATTGTGAGATCCAGTTCCATGGCCTTTTGCAGTATGGCCATACGGAGCGATCTGCGTTCTTCTTCACCGCTGATCTCTGTCTCCGCTATCAGGCTGATCACTTCGGTACCCAGGGCCTCGCTTTCCTCTCCGAAAACGATCATGCGCCCGGGGGTCAGCCCTCTGACACTGCCGAGACTCTCTTCCGCATCTTCCGGATAAATATTCTTTCCTGCAGATATGATCAGATCTTTTTTCCGCCCGATGACGTAGTACCAGCCTTCATGTTCAAACCCCAGGTCCCCGCTGAGGTACCAGCCATGGCGCATCACCTCCGCGGTCTTCTCCGGATAATTGCGGTAAGCGTCGAACAGGTAAGGGGAGCGGATGGCAATTTCTCCGACACATGAAGCTGGCTGATCTTCAAGATCCTTGCTGAGGATGCGCACCGAACAGCCTTCGAGCAGCCGGCCCGAGGAAACCAATTCCCTTCCGGCCTCCGGGTCATCTGTCAGCACAAGCCGTCCTTCCGAAAGTGCTGCCTTATCCAGACGGATCACCGCAGGTGTTTCACCGGCCGGGGTTTGGGTGACTCCCATGGTGGTCTCCGCCATTCCGTAAAGCGTGGAAATACATCCCTCCTGAAGCCCGAAGGCGCTGAACTTTTTAACAAAGGCGTCCAGACTGTTCTTCCTGACCGGTTCACCGGCACATATCCACATCCGGATACTCTTCAGATCCGGTTCTTCAATATCTTCAATCCTGATCCTGTCAGCCATGAGCTTAAACGCGAAATTCGGCATCCAGCACAGCGTAGCCTGCTCATCGCTGATCGCCTCAAGGAGCATCTCGGGAGCGATCACCCAGGCAAAAGGATCGATCTGCACGCTCGGAACCCCGAAGTACAGGGGCACATGAAAGGCGGCCATCAGACCCATATCGTGGTATAGCGGAAGCCAGCTTACAACCTTATCGCCCTGGTGCAGATCAATGCTTCTGCCGTAAGTTTCTGCATGACCCATGACCGCCCGGTGCGACAGCATGACCGGTTTCTGCAGGCCGGTGGTACCGGAAGAATGCTGGAGCAGCAGAGGCTCTGTGTCCGGAATGTCGCAGACTTCCTGCTCGTGATGACCGGCTGTGGCGCTTAACTCTTCAAATGGCAGCAGCACCGAACGGATGGTATGCTCATTCCGGCCGATCAGCGGACCGATGACGGGAAGCAGGTCTTTTTCGGTCAGCAGGTGATCAAGTCCCGAGCGCTGCGACATCCCGATGAGTCCTTCCCTGAATTTTTCAGGATGGATGCGGGAATTGGGGTAGGCCAGCACGGAAGGCAGGGCACCGCAGAAACTGATCCCGAGATAGAGCGGGTAAAATTCCGGATGATGCCTGATGATGAGGGCGCAGACTTCCCCCTTGCGTATACCGGATGCGCGCAGATAGTCTGCATAAACCATTGCTTTTTCCATCAGGGCAGAAAAGGTCCAGCGGTAATGCTGCCCCCGCTTGTCGCGGTGGATCACAGCGTCTTCACCGGCTTTCTCCTCCGCATGTCTGAGCCATCGCCTCCGGATATTGGGTTCCATTTTCCTGCTTTTTCTGATGCTGTCAGTAATAACGCTCCAGGGTGATATATGGTGCATCTGTTCCCCTGCCGCCTGCCCTGATACGATCTTCGTCTTTAAAGAATTTGTTCCTGTAAAGAAAATAAAAAGGAATGAACCGCTCTGTCATTTCCCAGATCACCACATCCGGTTTCTCTTGCAATACTGCTTCCCTGCTGAATGCCGGCGTCCACAAATAGGTGGACTGCCTGAAGTGACCATTCAGGTAAGGCATCAGGTAACGGGCATAAGAATCATGGAACATAAGCATGCGCGGCCCCCTGCTCTCCCTGTTCCGGATGCAGAGCCGGGGAACATCATACGCATCCGACAGAGGATGGTATTCCAGGGTATCGCCCCGGTTGACTTTCGGGTGCAGGGGTTTGATCTCTTCTCCCATGACGTAGCCGGTCAGTGCGGCCATATGGATAAGATCCATGTCTTTCCTGGGCTCAGGGTAACGCAGCCAGCGAATCTCTTCAAGCGGGATGACCTCCCCGCATTCGGGATGGTCTGCTCTAATACTGTTCATCACCTCGTGATAGGCAAACCATGCCCCGTAATAGTTCCAGTGGGTCGCTTTCCTGTAGTAGAGGTCGGTGAAGGCGGTGTCTCTGGCTTCCACCAGGGGTTTTCCTACATCAATGATATTGAGTGATGAATGTTCAGCCAGGTATTCCATGAGCTGATCCAGCTTGCTTTTCTTATGATACCGGAACAGGCGCGGACCCAGCTTGTCTTCATAAATGAAGGCTGAAGTGCGGGGAAAGAAAAGATAAAGCTCCGTTCCCTGTGAAGCAAGCCAGTCGCGCCTTTCTTCGAGTAGAAGGCGGATTCTCTCAAGACGGGCAGCAGATACAGGCTGGCGGTTTTCGTAGGTTTCCCTGCCATTGGCCCCGATGTAAAAAAACCAGCCGTCCCTGCCGAAATAAACATTGGGGTTGTAAATCAATTCCCCGAAAGCCGAATAACAGAGGGCATTGTTCAGCGGAATAATGCGGTTGCGCCCACAAAGCTGATCACCGAAATATGCACTTATCGCATCCGCAGTAGTTCGCAGGGAGTCGGTCCTGAATCCGGGAACCGCCGCGGCATCCCTTTTTTCAATGATGAGCCTCGCACGGTCGGAATTGAAAACCCTGAACAGCAGGGTATGACTGATAATGATGATAAAAAGTGCGGTGATGATGAAACCGGCGGGAGGGAAGCGTTCGCCCGTTTTTCGTAATGATACCAGTACTAATAATATAATGATCGAAAGAATAAGACTGCCGCTCATGCGCTCTGCCCGCAACTGCTGTATGGCTTCTGAGGAGCCTGTATCCAGTAAGGCCACAAAGGGATCGGGGCCGGAAATGGTCCACCCCCGCGGAGAGGCTGCAAGATCGTTGAGAAGCAAAGCGTTTTCATTTCCGGGAATGAGGTTCCACTGATGATTGAGAAATCCGGACCTCAGCGTGATATTCAGCTCGCCGGCTTCCTTGCTTTCGGGATCCAGATCGCACCGGAAGTATTGCATCCTGCGCATCTCAGTCTGGGTGATGAATTCGTGATTCCCTGATTTCGCGGGGAATTTATTCTCCGGACTGAAGACCGGTGTTTTGGAATAATATGCTTCCACGCTTCTTTGATGGGCAGAGGTCCGTATGACCATTTGATCCTGGAAGTCGTTACCGGTCCAGGAATAAATGGCTGTTGCGGGCAGGGCGATCAGGAGGCAGATCAGGAAATAGCGGGGAGAGGGGCTGAGCAGAATGATGATGGCAGCTGCGATCAGAACCAGAAAAATCAGGATGCCTGAAGCCGTGTTCGCATCCTCAGGTTTTTCCCAATACGTCGAAGGTACGAGACTCAGAACCACAGGATCAGACGATTCCGGACTGAGACTGAGGACCCCGTTTTTAAGCTGGCCGCCGGCCCTGACAGGGTAGCAGAAGGGAGGAGCGGGGTCGTATAGGGTGTTGTGCTGCGTTCCGGAAAAATAGCTGAATCCTGTGAATCGCACCGTATCGCCGGCACGGGCATAAACTTTTATTGAAAGACCTGTACTGTCGCTGATCCGGCCCAGTGCATCCAGCATTTTCCACGCGGGGGTATTCAGGCTCCAGGAGGTTACTGAATCCTGACCCGCGAACAGACTGAGGGTGGCGCCTTGTTGTGATGAAGCGGAAAAACAAAAATAGTCCTTGCTGAATGCTTCCGGTTCCGGATTCCACCGGCCGTTGATCAGATGCCATAAGAGCGGCAGGAGCAGGATCAGAAGGTACAGCGGCCTGAATTTCCCTTTTGCATATGGAGCCAGTAAATAATGAAGACTGATGAGGATCTGAAATATAAACAGGGCTATGTATAGGAAAAGGCTGCTGTTGCCTGCTTTCAGCTGTTCTGTTTGGGCGGCATCACGGGCTGAACTCAGAGCAATAAAGGGATCCGGACCGGAGCTGATCAGCCGGTTTCCCGAGATCATGAGGTCGTTGAGGACTACCCGACCTTCCTTCATGTCCGTGATACTGATTCCTGCACCAAAAGGTCCCAACCCGGTTCTGATGTCCTGTATTCCCGCCTCGCCTGACGCCGGAAGATCTATCCGCAGGAAAGGATTCCGGTAAAGGTCTGCCTGCAGTTCTGTGCTACCCCCGGTGAGCGGGAATTTCACACGCTTCAGAGAATTGAATTGCGGGCTGATGCTGAAGTAGCACTCAGCGTTTTCAAGGGATTGTTCTGCCGAAATGCTTATTTTTCCGGTGCTTTCAGGCAGGTAAGTGCGGGCAGGGAACATCACAGCCAGCGAGAAAAGACAAACCGGAATAAAATACCGCAGCGGCGGAGCCAGCACGATCAGCAGCAGGAACAGCGCTGCAAACAGCATGATGGTCCAGAAATATACCACCCACGCTCCGTTCATGATATCCTCCGTCTGAGGCTTCTGTATGCTGAACGTAC
>CALGYY010000229.1 GCA_937934705.1 uncultured Bacteroidota bacterium | reverse complement strand
ATCATGCAGACCACAGAATTGTTCTTCAAGAACAAAGAAAAAGGTTCGGGAGCGGAGGACTCCCGAACCTTCAGCTTTTACAAAAGCGATCATTCAAAAAAAAATTTGGTTCAGTTTGCATATGTAAGCCAAGCTTTGTAAAATTCCTTTTGGGGAAGAATATCTTTTGTCATGCTCAAAAAAAAAGGCTGTCCCGCTTTGAGACAGCCTTTTTGAAAGCAATCAGGAATTTCTATTTCGTCACCACCATCTTTCTGCTCAGGCGCTGACCTTCATAGACAACGGCATAAGAGTAAACGCCCACCGCCAGGGTGCCGACGTTCAGTTCCAGGCTGTTCTTTCCTGCAACCGCATGAATTGATCTGCGGCTGATCACCTGGCCCAATACATTGGTGAGTTCGAAAGTCACCTGAGCTGAAGAAGGAACATTGAAATCAATTCTGCAGCTTCCGTGAGCGGGATTCGGGATGTTCTGCCAGAGCCAGAATCCGCTGCCGTCGTACTCCTCCATGCCGATCACTCCCTGAGGATAGATGCAGGTCTGATCATTGGCGGCATTGGCATCACCACCCAGCATGGAATAAGCACACAGGCTGTAGTTGGAGGCCGGTGAAATATACTTTTGGGTGAAGGTATAATCCACCGAATCGCCGCTGACCAGATTACCGGTCCAGGTAGCCGTTGCGATCTGCACGCCATTGCGGCTGTACCCGAGAGGAATGCTGGTCAGGGTGTTGGTCCCGAAGTTCCTGACCCTGATCTGTACCTCGGTGGAATCCCCCGCATTGGTGGTCAGGCCCGGAGCCAGAATAAGGGTAACACCTGCATCGAGCGGTGCCGCCGTCGCTGTTACGCTCAGGCAGGTGGTGTCGTTAAACAGATAGATATCACCCGACTTCTTGGTAAACGCACAGAGTTCATAGTCCGCAGCCGGAGAAGTAAAGGGCGTGGTGAAAGTGAAATTCGTGGTAGCACCACTGGCCAGGTTACCGCTCCAGGTTTGCAGAACATACGCACCGCCATTCACCGAATAAGCCACAGGGACAGTTTGCAGGGTATCCGTTCCGAAATTCTGGATGGTCACCTGTACGGTGACACTGCTTCCAGTAACGGTGCTGCCCGACGGGGTCATGATGGCGATCACGCCTGCATCCTTCGGTATCGGCGGTGCTGTGATCGCAAAGTCATCTACAGCCCAGCCATTGAAAGCACTGTTGGAAGCACTCGACATAAAGCGGTAACGGAACTGCACCGGAACCGTTGCATTGACGATGGCGGGGATGGAAGAGAGATTATAAGTGCTGTGCACCCATCCGCCGCTCGAGCCTGAGAAATAGGGTGTGCCGCTGATGGTATGAGTGTACCAGTTGGTCGCCTGCGGATCACCTACATAACCCAGGGTGATCCAGGTGCTTCCGCTGTTGAGTGAGTATTCAATCTTTCCGCCGTCAACACCTGTTTCGGTATGATACCAGTGCCAGAAATCAAGGGTGGCATCATTCACCTGGGTGAAGAGGAAGTAAGGCGTGTAGAGGAAATCATTGCTTGAATTCATGTAATCCCCGTCGAGATTGGTGGCCCAGCAATGGGTCGGACTGTGAGCGTTGTTAATGGTTGTGGCTGTCGGAACACCCCATTCCCATGAAGCATTACCGCCGTCATCAAACCAGTAGACCGTTCCTTCCAAATCGTCAGACCAGGGAACCACGAAGGTCATGACCCCTGTCAGCGTATTGCAGGATGTATCATTGAGGTAATCTCCGTCGCCGGGAACTTCAGTATAAGCACATAGGTCAAACATTCCGCCCGGGACACTGAATTGTGTTGCAAAAGTATAGGTAATCGTGTCGTTGGGAAGAAGCTGTCCGTTCCATGTGGCCTGCACAGGTAAACCACCATTCACCGTGTAGGCAAGCGGGATGCTGGTTAATGTATCCATGCCGTAATTGCGCACCAGCGCCTTAACGGTTCTGAGCGATCCGGCGGGAGCCTGCACCGTGGGCGTCTTGATCATTTCAACACCTGCATCAATGGGTGAGGGGATGGTGATGGAGAAGTCATCCACTGAAGCACCACTGACCTGACCCGACACATCGGAGTGGAAGAAATATCGGAAGCGGACAGAAGGCTGGTTATTCACGGGTGTCAGTGTATATTCCGTTTTAATCCAGCCACTTGTGGTGATCCAGCTGGGCGAGCCTCCGGTAGTTGCCGTGTACCAGTTAACGCCATTCGGGTCTGCAACTATACCAAGGTTTTGCCAGGTCATACTGCCATCGGTACTGTATTGCAGGGTTAATCCGTCGCAACAATTTTCCACCCCAACATTGATCCAGCAACTGAGCTTGGCATTTACAATACCTGTGAAATCAAAATTGGGTGAATACAAGTAGGCCGCAGCATAAGGGGTATAATTGGAACTGAGGTTGATGTCCCATGCATTCGGAGCACTGTGTGCACTGTTGGTGGTTCCGAAAGCCGGGGTGCCGAGTTGCCAGAGGCTGCCGTTACCGGCATCCGTCTGTGTCCATGTGGCAGGGCCGTCGAAATCTGTGTAGTAAGGCAGGGTTTCGGTAAACAAACCATAAGGACTGATGCAGAGCGTATCGTTGTTATGATCGCCGTCAGGCACCATACCTGTATATGCACATAGTTCGTAAGTTCCGCCGGGAATCAGATAAGTCTGCGTAAATGTTAGACTGGAGTTTCCTCCCGGAAGCAGAGTTCCGGTCCATGTCTGCGTAGCCTGAACGGCTCCGTTGATCGTATAGGAGACAGGAATGCTGGTCAGGGTATCGGTTCCGAAATTGGTGATCTGGACCTGAACGGTCTGGGTTGCACCTTCATTTCCAGTCAAAGCTGCTGGCTGGATGAACTGTGTAACGCCTGCATCAAGATTCGGTGTCCCGTAGAAGGTCATGCAGAGGGTGTCATTGAAGGTGTTGCTGTCACCTGCCAGAACCGTCCATGCACAAAGGGTGTTGTTTCCGGCCGTAACCGTGAGATTTGGCAGAAGGACGGCTGCAGTTGCAAGTGAAGCGATGTCGCCACCCGCCCATATGATGGACTGCACAGGACCGCCATTGTGAGAATAAGCCACCGTCATATTGGAGGCATTGGTGATCAGATCCTGGCCATAATTTCTCACCACCACATCTACAGCAACAGATGCGCCTTCAGCTTCCGTCGCCGCGGGCTGGTTGATGCTGATCACTCCGGCATCGTGCGGGATCTGGTTCATGATGGTGACATTGTAATCTTCCGTTTCTCCGTATCCATATGACATACATGGCTGCAATGCGCTGCCCGAATAACCTTCAGCAACGATGATCCGCATCCGGGTTTCACCCTGGAAACTTCCCAGGGGAACGGTGAAGGATCCGTTGATGGTGCGGGGGCTGGATGTAGTTGTGTTTTCAACATAAACCTGTTCACCGGCATCGGTAAAGGATCCGTTGCGGTTGAAATCCACCCAGATGGCGCAGCCGTTGGAGTAATAGGTGGCACCATCACATTCGTCAACCTGAATAGTGAAAGGCACCACAGAACCTCTGATAAAAGCTGTAAGTGGCGGCAGGGTGGTAAAGTTGGAATAACAGTTCAATACCGAACCCGGTCCCGGAGCTACCGTTGTACAGCTATAAGCATTGGTAACACCGTTAAAGGTTACGCTGAAGATCTCTTCATCTGCAGTATTCGTGGGTATTGATGTACAATAAACGAGCGGACTGTTGGTGACACTGATACTCATCGTATCATTGTTGTTGAGGGTGTCGCAGACCAGGCCCGTATAAACTTCAATGACGAAAGTAGCCAATGCCGACAGGTCAGCGGTAGCAGTGAAAGTGTACATCAGGGTATCTGAGGGTGCGATGGGTCCTGCAATGATCTCGTTTACAGGCGTGCCGCCATCGATAGTAAATGATATGGGTACGTTGGTCGCTGTGTCTGATCCGTTGTTGCGAACGGTGGCCACGACTGTTTCCGAGGTAGTCAGTTCAACACCCGATACGGGCGAATAAATTGCGGTCACTTCCATATCGCAGGGGGGAGTGCCAGAAATGAAGACGGTATCTGCAACCCTTTCGCTGGGACAGCCGGAATTCATCTCACCGACCGCATTTGCATATCCGATGGTTTCATTTGTGCCGCCGAACTGCGAACTGTACTCATGGTGGAAATACCAGCGGTTATACCAGGGGGCATAAGTGATGCTGGCCATATCACTCAGGTTGGTGAAGGTTCCGACAGCGCTCACGGTTCCATTGGTCAGATTCATGCGGTTGATTTGTGTACTGTTGTTGACATAGATCGCACCGTAGGTGTTGTTGGTATAGTCGGCAATTCCCCAACGTGCCCAGTTTTCTGCTGTGGCTGCAGTAAGCGCCCATGCTCCGAGCACACTTACCTGTCCGGAGGGAAGGTCAATCCGGTACCACGTATTGGCAGGTGTTCCTGTAGTGTTGTTATAAAGAATAATGAAACCTGCACCTGAGAATATACCGCAACCGGAGCCACTTCCCATGACAATATTCTGGGAAAGCGGGATAATCGTTGATCCGAGAGTATTGTCAGGATTCAGCGAACGTAGTGAGGTAACGGTGTAAGCGGAAGACAATGAGATTCCGACAGGAGCAGCCGTGCCGTTCCATAAAGTGTAGGTTGTTCCTGCACCGCTCAGGTCAGCACAGATGCCGTCCTGTCGGCTAACGGCAATCCCGTTGGTCAGTCCGGGCATATTGTAACGGATCCCGGAGCCGTCGCCGTTGTAATAAAGATATTGCTCGGTAACTACGATACCCCCGCGGTCATCTCCGGTAATTCCATCATGATCGACAACGTATGAACCGGTGGCCAGCAGACCGGTGATGGTGAAACCCGGATCACTCGTTGAAGCCTCCACCCAGTATACTGTAGTGTCATAAAGAACAGGGGTGGTGTAGCTGCCGTATCCTATCGGACTGCCGCCGGAGGGGACACTGTACCACTTCATGGGGTCGGGACTAACGGCAGTAAGTGTGGTGGAAGAGCCGTAGGGAATAACGACATTGGTGACAATTGGCGCAGGCGGTACATACAGAAATTCATAATTATGCGCACTTGAATCATTCAAAGCGTAAGTATCACCGCTGAGTTCAATCCAGGTGGTTAAGAAGATATTGGTGTCAGGATTCGAAGGACTGGTTCCCGGATCCAGAGTGGTGGTGAACGTATAAACCAGCGTATCGCCCGGCAGAAGACTGGTGTTGATGAGCTCAGAAACTACCGGTGCAAGGCCTGCCTGGTAATATGCATTCATTACCGTAATGGTACTGTCGCCATTATTGCGGATGCGGATCGTAACTTCTTCGCTGTTGCCGGCGCATCCGTCTTCAGGGCTGATCAGGTCAATGATGCCGGCTTCCCAGGGCAGCAACATAACGTAAGCGGTATCCGGAACACGGGGACTGGTACATGCTGCAAGTCCCGAGAGGCTTACCTCATCAATATACCATCCATCAACCAATCCGGATCCGTCAGTGGTAAATACAAAGGCAATTTCGATCTCTGCAGCTCCCGAAACATTGATCGGTCCGCTGTGGGTGGCGTAGGGTGCCGTGCCGAAATACAGAGGCATGGAGGCCGAATTTGTGCATCCGCTCCAGAACGGCTCATTATACTGGTCGTCGTTTCCGGAGTAAGCACCTGTGGTTGGGATGAACTGAACCCATGGCCCGCCGTCAAGCCTGTAGGCCACAAAACCGTGGTCACAGCATGATTCGGTTCCAAAGCGGTGACGGTAGCTCAGGTTGATACTTGTAGCTCCGCTGACGGGAACCAGCGGAGAAGTCAGCACCTGTGAAGAATTGGTCCCGTGGTTCACGGCAAAGGCAGTTCCGCTGCCTCCGTCAGAATTCCAAACCCAGGTGACGGGTGATCCGCAGGCCAGGGTAGCTGTCCAGCCCTGAAGGTTGCCGTCGAAGGTCCAGGTCTGGTTTCCTGTTCCGTTTTGGGCTTCAACATAGTAAACAGTTGTAGCGTACAGGCTGGGGGTGGTGTAGGTATTTCCCGTTCCGAGCAACAAACCTCCGGAAGGACTGTCCCACCATTTGATCAGTGAGGGCGAAACCGCCGAAAGAACCGCAATGCCTCCATACGGTACGGTGTCGCTGATAACCGTGGGGGCAGGAGGAGCATACTGGGAGAGCACCTGTACAAAAGCAGTGTCATTATACAGCAGAGGATCACCGGTCAGACTCACCCAGGCCGTGATATTAAACATGCTGTCGGCGACCGGAGCAAACATATCAAGGGTTCCGCTGAAAATGTAATCCAGGGTATCTCCCACGGGTATGCTGGCGGCAACGGCCTCGCAGACTGCCGGTGCGCCATTGGCACTGTAACAGGCTGTGAGATTACCGTTGATAGCCTGAGCTCCCGAGTTGATGATCTGTAAACTCACCGTCTCTGTATTGCTCATTCCACAGGCGCCTTCAGGCTGGATGATCGCATAAGCGGTTGCTTCCTGATTCGGGATCAAATTAATATTGATATCATCAATATAGGCATAATAATAATTGCTCGCCGCAGAATACGCATGCCATGCGAAATAATAGGCTCCTGAACTTGGTGCTGTGAAGCTTGCTGTTGCTTTCTGATAGATTGCGTTATTCATATTGGGCATGCTGACCAGGGTTGTGGTCATCGCCGCAGGTGTTGGCGAAGTGCCGATCTTCAGGTCGATACTCTGGGGGTAGGTGGCATTGTCAACCCGGTACCAGTATTCGATTTCGTAAGTATTTCCGGCCTCGAACGTGAAGCAGCGTGAAAAGAGCCATTCATTACCGGCAGCAGATGTGCTGTTGTAATAGCGTGCGCTGCGGGTTCCGCTGTGCGGTGTGCCCGTCCATGGGAGGTTCCAGGTTTCACCGTCGCCATTGACGTTCAGCACGGTCCAGTCAGAGAAGTTCTCGGTGCTTTCGAAGCCCATGGTATAGGGTCCGTATGAGAAATTGTAACCACTGTATATGGAACGATTGGTTGTGTCGTTTAAGAGGTTAACATCATCCGTGAGGTCAACCCAGGCTTTAATGGTGTAGTTACCCGGAACCGACAGGTCAGCTCCTGTGGTGAAAATGTAAGTATAGGAACTGTCAGGAGCAATGCTGCCATTGAATACCTCTTGAACCGCCGCTCCGCCGTTTACGGAATAATACATATCAGCGCTTGTGATGGGATCAGTCCCGTAATTTCTGACGCGGATGCTCACCGTTTCATTATTGGTATAGCCGCAACCATTGCCCGGGCTTAAAATGCTGATAATTCCGATGTCATCACTCAGCGGAGTGAATTCATCCGCGCCGAGATCAGGAGTTGTTGCACTGCGTACGTCGCCGTCGATGTCGTCGGGCACCAGGGCAATCGGTGTCCCAAGGTTGTTAACACTGACTGCAAATGTGTGAAGGTTTGTGGTGCTGGTGAAGATCGGGTCAGCATTTCTTGAATTGGCATCCTGTGCAGTGGCTGTTTGCCAATCTGTCAGTGTTGTTCTGGCAGAACCAAGATACCCCAGCACGCCCTGCGTCCCTGTCACATAGTAGTCGTTATAATTGATGGCGTTGTATACAGTATTGGCGGCATAAGAGTAAACCGCATATGCCCTGGCCGTTGGTGCTGAGGTTTTGGTGATGGAATTCTGGAAAATATTGTTCCTGATGTTCAGTCCCGAAGCTGCGGCGTTTACCGTGAGGGCGCCGAAAAGACCCGCACTTGTGCTTCCCCCGTTGCTTGCATCTCCTGAGAGATACACCGAGTTGTGAGCGACCATGATCACGCCGCTGCCCGCGTCAATCCCGATACCCCTGACGGTAGTGGCGTAAGTCGTTCCGCCATCTCCCAGGATATCGGAAATCATATTATTGGCGATGAGAATATTGCTCGAAGTGTTGTTCGTGCTGACCTCAATGCCTTTGGCGGCATTGCCTGCTGTACCCGTGTAACGGATCCCTGTGATGTTATTCGCGTAAACAGTGGCGTTGGTCACACCTGTACCGATGTTTATGGCCGTATTTCCTGTGTTACCGCTGATGATGTTGCGGATGGTGTTTTTCCGGATACTGGCCTGATCGCTTTGCATGAGGTACACACCCATATAGGTTATGTACTCGGAAGCTATTGTGGAACCCAGGGTGTTGTTATCGATGCTCAGGTTGTTAACGATGCCCGTTGTGGCAACACCATTCACCCAGATGCCATAATAGGCTTTACGGATGAGGTTGTTGTTAATGGTGAGGTTGTCGTTGTCTGCTCCTGCACTGCCAATGGTCGTACCTCCGGCGTGGATGCCGTAAGAGGTTACCGTGTTGCTTCCTGCAGTGATATTACAGTTTTTGATCGTAATTCCTGTACATCCTGCACCTGTACCGGCAGAAGCCAGCCAGATCGCGGTGTTGTTGGCTGATGTAGACGTGTTGATGATGCTCATGTCCCTTGAAGTCGTTCCATTGTTGGATCCGTCAAAAATGATATTATCCGCTCCGGAAAACTTAAGGGTACCGCTTGCAGAGTTGTTGGTCAGCGTAACCGTAGCCCCTGTATTGGGCTTAAAGGTGATGGTGTTTACGGCAGAAGATCCTGTGACCGGAATGAAGGTCAGTTGCTCATTATAGGTTCCGGTGTTGATCAGGAAAGTCACCGGCCCGCCTATGCCGCAATTGTTCAGGGTTCCGATCACCGAGGCGAAATTGGCGAAGTTTCCGCCACCCCCTACAGTGTAAGTCCCGCTGAGTAAAGAATCGCACAGAAAAAATATGACGGTCGCGGTATCATTCAGGTTATTCTGGTCACCGGATCCGTTGGGCAACTCAGTCCACACTTTCAGCGTGTGCTGACCAATACCGAAGGTAGTGGTGTCAATGTCAAACGGAAGGCTGGTCACCCCCGCGAACAATGTTCCTGTCCAGTTCAGACTGTCACGTAAAGTCCCGTCGACGGAGTATTTGATCTTCACGCTGGTCAGGGTATCGATGGAGTAATTCTTCATCGTTACCGTTACCGGATGCGGTCCTGAGCCAAGTATCGTCCCTGTGGGTGACGTGATCTGAGCAATCCCTGCATCAAACATATTGTTATTGGCAGGGAAGGTCAGACGGATATTGGGCCGGCTCGTTTGAGCGCTTCCGTTTGAAAAGCCGCAGCCTGCAGACCCGTCGGCATTTTCATGATAGCAGAGGGCTGTGGCAGTGGTGCCATAAACAGAACTGGCTCCCGACCATGAAGTGTTGTCGAAGCAAATTTCTATTAACAGGCTGCTGGTGCCGTTCCAGCCAAAGGGGGTCTGAAGAATGATTTCCTGCCAGCCCGTTGCAGCCGGACTATAAGAGCCGGTATAGACTGTGGTCCAGCCGCTGCTGACAAAAGCACTGAGGGTTGAGCCTGAGTAGTTCTGCATGCGGATATTAAAGTTCTGCATAATGGGACTTCCCACGCTGGCCACATTAAAGGCGATCCTGGTGATCTGACCGGCGGCACCTCCGCCAGCAATAAGCTCGCTGGCCGTATACAGCATCTGTGTTTTGGCATCATGCCAGGTGGTGTTGTAAGGGTAACTAATGGAATTGGTTCCTGTTCCTATAGTGACCGTAGTCGGCCCCGGCTTGTTGTAGAAATTCTTTGTAGATGCTGTTGTCGCATTGTGCGAAAGAGAACTATCTTCAGCGTATGCGTAATAGCTGATGTTCGTAAACCAGGTATAGCTGGGAATAACCCCGAGCCAGGTGGTGTCTGAAACCCATGTCATGGGTACGTATTGCGTAGGCCCGCCGTTGGCGGTGTAAGCAATATATGCCGTGTCAATGCCGCTGTCGTCAGTAATCCAGGTATAAATATTAAATGGTCCCGTAGAAAAAACCGTATCCTGAAGTACAGGTGGTTTGTAAGTGATCACGGGCGGAGTGAGTTCCGACAGTGCACCTGAAACCCTGATGTTGTCAATATACCAGCCGTGCGCCCCGGCAGATCCGTTGTTGGTGCCGTCCTTGAGCCTGAATTTGATCCTGACGTTGGTTTGATTGGCCACCAGCGCAGAAATGTCAAAAGTTTCGTTCTTCCACCAGGTGTTGGTGGGTTTCAGCAGGTTTTGTGAAGATTGCCAATCAATAGGGTAGGTATTTGACGAAAACTTATTCCCCTGGGAGGCAAACTGGGAATTGCCCGGGTTAATGTACTCGGTGGCCGTCAGCTTAATCCATGGACCGAAATTCGCCGAAACAAAGATTTCGCCTGCATCCAGAAGTTCGATCTTACAAATATGGCTGAACTGCAGCACCACATTCGGAAACCCCGTGCAGTTAAAGGGAGCTGTGATCAGAAACGAAGAGTCACCAGCCACTACATAATTCGAGTCACACTGAACTCCTTCTGCGGCAATCCTCGTATTAATGCTCCAGGCGGATGCTCCGCTAGAGGTAACACTATCAGCACCAGATGGTTGCTCAAAGGTCTCATGATAAACAATGGTTTGGGCAAATGCCGCTGCAGCCCAGCAAATGGCCAGGCAGAAGAATACTAACTTTCTCATTATTAAGGAGAATTTAATAAAATAAAATTTAAAATTCTGAGGACAAATTTACAAAAGAGACTTTAATGTATGCAGTTTTAACAATTATTAAGGGATAAAAAAAAGAGGCTGCCAACAAGACAGCCTCTTCATATAAAAGGTTGTAAGCTTAGTTCACTACCATCTTTCTGGTCAGTCGCTGCTCATCGAATGTGACCGAATAATAGTAAACTCCGCTGGCCATGGAGGCGGTATTCAGGATGAAGGAGTTCAGGCCTGAAACAGCATCCACTTGTTCAGTCAGCATCACCTGGCCCATAAGGTTGCGTACCTCCAGCAGGGCATTGCCGGCTTCGGGAACCACGAAATTAATGGTGGTCTGTTCCCTGGCCGGGTTGGGGATGTTCTGCAGCAGGAAGAAGCCATTCATGCCGTATTCATCAATACCCGTTACACCTTCGGGATACACACAATGCTGGTCATTGGCTGCATTGGCATCACCGGGCAGCATGCTGTAAGCACACAGGCTGTAATTGGCCAGTGGTGATACATACTTCTGCGGGAAGGTGAAATCAACCGTTGCTCCGGCTGCCAGGTTTCCTGTCCAGGTGGTAGTGTACAACTGTACTCCGTTCCTGCTGTATCCCAGAGGAATACTGGTCAGGGTGGAGGTTCCGAAGTTCTGGATTCTGACAATGACTTCCACCGAATCTCCTGCAGGAGTCTGGGTGCCCGGACTGAGCAGTGCGATCACGCCGGCATCCAGCGATGCAGCGGTAGCATCAATCAGGGCGCAGGTGGTGTCGTTGTACTTGTAGATATCTCCCGAGCGCTTGGTGAATGCACACAGGGTGTAATCGGTTCCCGGTGATACAAAAGTTGTCGGGAAAGTATAATTTGTAGTGGCTCCCGGCATCAGGACTCCGGTCCATGTAGCCTGGGTGATGGTTCCGCCATTGATACGGTAAGCCACAGGAATGGACATCAGACTGTCGGTTCCGAAGTTCTGCAAGGTCACCTCCAGAGTAACATTACTTCCTGTTACAGATGATCCTGCCGGATTAACGATGGCAATTACACCGGCATCCTTGGCGAGAGGCGGAGCAGTGATGGCAAAATCATCCACGGCCCATCCGTCATAGTTGCTGTTGGTTCCGTTGCTGGTAAAACGGTAGCGGAACTGAACAGGTGCGGTGGCATTCACGATAGCCGGAATGGTGGAGAGATCGTATTCGCTCAGCACCCAACCACCGGAATTGCCGCTCCAGGACACCTGGCCGCCCACTGTGGTGTTATACCAGTTGGTACCGGCCGGGTCGT
This sequence comes from uncultured Bacteroidota bacterium, assembly GCA_937934705.1. GTDB lineage: Bacteria > Bacteroidota > Bacteroidia > Bacteroidales > CAIWKO01 > CALGYY01. The sequence goes on along the minus strand of CALGYY010000229.1, from coordinate 11,471 downwards.
TATAGTAACCAAGAGTAACGAATGTTGATCCGCCTATCGAGTACTCAATCTTGCCTCCGTCAACATTGGTCTCAGTCTGGAACCAGTGCCAGAATTTAAGGGTGGCATCGGCAACCTGAGTGAAGTTGTAGTAGGGCGAGTAGAGGTATTCAATGGCGTTGGCAGTGTAATAACCGTCAAGATTGGTTTTCCATGCGTTAACCGGACTATGTGCACTATTGATGGTGACCGAAGCCGGTGTGCCATACTCCCAGAGACCTTGTGGTCCAACACCATAAAAATAATTGCTGCTCTCGAAATCAGTACTGTCAGGTACCATCAGAACGGGAACGCCTGTGAAACTGTTGCAAAGCGTGTCGTTCGACAAGTTGCCATCACCCGGTAAAGCGGTATATGCACAAAGCGAAACGCTTCCCGACTGTGCGGTGAAAGGTGCAGAGAACAACACCGTCGTAGTCTGGCTCGGAAGCAGTGTGCCGGTCCATGCCTGCATCACAGGTGATGATACTCCGTACTGATAATAAGTGTTAAAGGATGTAATGGTGTCTGAGCCAAGATTGCGTACGGTTACATTGACTACTATGCTGCTTCCTGCTGAGGCAAACATATTGGCAGGTGAAGTAAAGGCCGTAACCGCGATATCCTTTGCAATCGGGCTGAATTCATCAGCACCGATGTCCGGATGCTGTGCATTTCTGGTTTGTCCGTCGATATCTGTTGTTATCCCTGCGATCGGCGTTCCCGTTCCATTCAGTCCGGGGTTCAGTACATGCAGGTCAGAGGCGGACACATAATTCGGATCTATTGCGATGGAATTTGAATCCTTGCCGCTAGCAGCCTGTAGGGCTGCCAGTGTGGCATAGGCAGTTGACCCGTAATATGCGTACAATCCCGTTGGAGTATAGATGTTGTTGTAGTCTGAAGTAACCAGGGCAGTGGTGGTTGAAACATAATAGGCATGACCACCACCAATAGTCACCAAATTGTTATTGATAACGTTGACGTTGTTTCCTCCGGTAACATACAGTGCCCTGTTGCTCGAAGAACCCGCCGTGATATTGACGGAATTGTAATAGAAGTTCGTGTAGGTCGAATTACTGGAATACAGTCCGTAAGCTGTGCCTGTTCCCGTACCCTGCGAAATGAAGTTATTGAAGATCATATTCGGCTTGGTCGCGCTGCCGTCAGAGTAATAACTGTAAAGTGCGTAACAGGTCGAGGTATTAGTGGCGTGTACCCTGTTCCTTTCTACCCTCAGGCCATTGTCGCTGTATCCCAGATAGAGGTGGTAGGTCGTCCCGGAATTGGACGCATTGGTCAGGGTATTCCCGACAACGATGGTTGAGTCGCTGTAGTAGTTGTACAGTCCATAGTAGTAATAACCGCTGATCACATTGTTCAGAAACTGGTTCCCCTGTTTCTTGTAAGTGGAGGAGCCATAACAATAGATTCCGTAATAGCCGTTTTCTATTGTATTTCCGGTGAACACGTTGAAATCATCCTGTGCACCGGCTGCGCAGTAAACTGCTGCTGCATTCGAAGATGTGGAAGATACACTGCGGATGATGTTCCCTTCAAAAGTATTGAAGCTGGCTCCGCCGCGCATGACCACAACCTTACCATAGGTTGATGCCGTGGTTGATTGCAGGGTCATGTTGCGGAAGCGGATGTAATCAGCGCTGTCGAGCTGGACAACGTAGTTGTCATTGGTTCCCAGGGCAGCATAACGCAGTACCACATCGGTGCTGACTCCGCTGGCCGACTGGAAGGTAATGGTGCTGGCGCTTGAAGCTCCCACGATGGCAGGAATGCTGATCTGTTCGTCATAATTACCTGCAGCAACATTAAACACCACAGGAGCACTTACTCCGCAATAGGACAGTGTCAATACAGCTTCTGTGAAGTCATTGAAATCTGCACCACTACCGCCGATGGTATAATTGCCGGCAAGAGGTCCGTTACACCCGATGATCGTTGTTTCTGAAGTGTCATTGTTGTGATTCGGATCCGTTACGCCGTTGGGCAGTTCTGTCCATGCTTTGATGACAGAGGCTCCTGCCGGGAAGGAATAGGTGCCGATCAGGATATTGGGCTCAATGATACCTGAAGCCAGTGAGCCGGTCCATGCGAAAGGTGTACCAGGTACTCCGTCCACTTCGAAGCGGATAGTGGCTGAAGTCAGGGGGTCAAGACCGAAGTTGCGGATTGAAACCCTGACCTGCTGCACACCACCCAGCACCGGCGAAACGGGCGCATCAATGCTGATCACCCCGGCGTCAACCGGCGGAGGTGTAAATTCATCAGCACCGATACAGGGTGTGGTCAGGTTGCGGCTGTCACCGTCAATATCGACAATGACTGAAGCCAGCGGGGTTCCGGCATTGTAAAGATCAATCCCGTAAGTGTGCAGATCAACCGGGGAATAGAATCCGGGGTGCGCACTGCGCGAGTTCGCATCTTTTGAGCTGGCCGTCTGTAAAGCGGCAAGCGTGGCACGGTCGGCAGACCAGTAAGCCAGCACACTTCCGTTGGTGTAGAAGTTATTGTAGTTGGAAGTTCCGATGGCTGCTGCAGTCCCTACGTAATAGGCATAACCCCATGAGGTGTTCGCCAGGTTATTATTCACCACATTGATACCTGCCGTTCCTCCGGTAACGTACATGGCACGTCCCGCCGTGTTGCTTCCTGCTCCGATGTTGACCGAGTTGTAATATACATCGGTATAACTCGATGACGACAGGTATATGCCGTAAGCGGTGCCGCTGCTGTTGGTGTTACTGATGAAATTGTTAACAATCCTGCTTGCTGTGGCAGCACTTGAAGAGGATGAACTCAGAAGTGAAATACCATAGAAAGTACCGGAACCGCTGCCGGAAATGTCATTTGATTCATAGCGGCAGGCATGATTCCCGTAATAGGAGTAAATGTGATAATTGGTTGCTGAAGCCGCCCCGTTGCGGAAACGGTTTCCGATCACTCTGAGGGAGTCATTGTAATACAGGTACATCCCGTAGTAGTAAAAGCCTTCGAAGTTGTTGTCTTCAAAAACATTCCCCTGCTTGTGGTTGGTGCTTGATCCATACAGGTAAACACCATAATAACCGTTCAGAATATCGTTTCCGATGAAGCGGTTACTGTTGTCACTGGCTGTGGAGGTGGAATAGATTACCGATGAGCTGGAACTCGTTGTAACAATACTCTGAAGAATATTTCCCTCAAAGCGGTTGAAGTTTGCCCCGTTCACCAGTTCCACCACGCGGCCGTAAGTAGCTGCAGCGGTTGACTTAATGGTCATGTCCTCAAATGCAATGTAATCTGCACCATTGAGTTTCACAACGAAATTGTCGGTAGTTCCCGCAGCTGCATATTGCAGAGTCACATCTGTGTTAACACCCGTAAGTGATGCAAAGGTGATGGTGTTGACAGCAGAAGCGCCGTTTACAGCAGGAATGCTGATCTGTTCATTATAGGTGCCGCTTTCGGTCAGGATGGTCACCGGACCGTCAACACCCCAAGCGCCCAGTACCATTACGGCTTCACTGAAGTCATCGAAATCCGGTGTGGCAGTTCCGATATAGTAAATGCCGTTGAGCGGATCGTGGGCATCTACCCATTTGGAAGCGGTATCGTTGATCACTGTAAGATCATTGACGCCGTTGGGATTCTTGCTCCAGGCGACAATCTCATTCAGACCGGGATAAGGTGTGTAAACGAAATCGTATGTACCAATGTTCACCACTTCCGTTTCTCCGGTGGCCAGAGAACCGCTCCAGTTGAAGGGGGTCTGTACCACACCATTCACAGACCAGCCGATCTGTACCGAGGTCATGGTGTCGAGACCATAGTTCTTCAGCAATACATCCACATTGGCAATGCCAAGGGGGATGGTGTCTGCGGGAGCCACGATTTCAATAATGGCTGCATCATTATCGGGCTGGCCGGTAACAACAGCATGTACGGGGATACGATGGCTCGGACAGCCTGAGCCCAGAGAACCTCCGCCCATGGTCATGCCCGGGTTGGCAGTACCAATGCTTCCGCTTGCTGCATTCACCCAGTCAGTAGCGGCATCTGCGTCAGAATTGCTGCGGATGATGAAATCAGTGGACGGACTGCTGATACCATCTCCAATCCATGCTGAACCGACCGTGAGGGTATGTCCTGCGACCACTGCAGAGAAACCCTGAATATCTGCCTGGGGCCATCCCCATGCGACATAATCAACCACAGCACCGTTATTGTCAATGATCATTGCCCAGCCGGAGTAAGAAGGGAATGCTCCGGGGTTCCAGAACAGATTGCTGCCCCAGTAATCCGGGCTGGAAGAGTTGTCATTTTTCGTCAGTACCTGACCGGCAGGCATAACGCCCAGATCCCAGGTGAATGCATTGACTTCATTAATTAATGAATAATCATCACTGACCACTACTTTCCATCCGGTGGCATCAATGGTGCTGCCGGTCACGTTCTGAATTTCTATCTCATCCGTACCTCCGATGTTCACCTCGGTGATTTTGATGCCTTGTCCGCCACCGCCACCGTCGACAGCTTCCACATAGTATGTTGCATCGCCAAAGAGAACAGGGGTTACAAAGAAAGCTCCGGTATCAATGTGGCTTCCACCCGAAGGTACGTCATACCACAGGAGGGAATAGGATGATGTAGCTCCCAGTGTGGCCTGTGTTGCGTAAGGCACAGTATCATGAGCCACAACAGGATCCGGGGGTGAGAATGCCAGGGTAACTTCCTGCCAGAGGGTGTCGTTCAGGAAGTAAATGTCGCCGGCATTGTTGCCGTAAACTGTCAGGTAGAAAATGCTGTCGCCCGAGAGCAGCGGAGCTGACATGGGTGTGGCAAAGGTATGTACCACCGTGTCGCCCGGGAGCATGATGTAGTTGACAATCTCAGTCACCGGTGTCGGGTTGCCCTGTACCTCATAAGAAAGGGTAAAGGGATTCTCTATGGTATCAACTCCGCCGTTGAAGAATTCAATCGTCACATTTTCGGTGCCGAAGGTACAGCCATCCACCGGACTGAGGAGCTGCGTAAGTGCAATATCCTCTTCCGGAATGATAACATATGCCGTTACCGGAACGCGGTTGCTTGAACAACCCAGTTCCGAATAGCTGAAATACACATTCGGCCTGCTGGTGGTCAGGGTTCCGGCTACAGCAGGGAAAGTATTATCCTGATACTTGTACTTGGCTTTGTTGCCTGTCGTTGCAGTTGTCCTGAAACTGGTGGTTTCGTTGCTCAGGTAGTCGCCGTCATAGTTTTCATAAAGGATCTGCAGGGCAGAGGTTCCGTCATAATAGAAGGGCGTCTGAAGAGGTATCTTCAGCCAACCTGCTGCGTTCAGATTCAGGGTTCCCTGGAAAACCTGCGTCATCCCGGCTGTACCCGGATAATCTCCGTTTGCGAAGGTGGTCCCCCCCGTCAAACTCATATAAATCCTTTGATCAATCTGGGTATAGGCAGGTGATGGAGCTGCATTCACATAGTAAGCAATGGTGTCAATCATTCCCTGGAATTGCATTTCGTCAGGAGTGTGTAGTGTTGCAGTCCAACTGAAGTCGAAATTATAATAGAAGGGAATATAGCTTGTCGTCGTAGTTCCTGTCCCCACAATCTTTACGATACCCGGTGTTGAAGTACTGGCCTGAACATAATAGGTAGCCGTATCAAAAAGTACAGGCGTATTGTAGACTGAACCGGTATCTATGTAACTACCGCCCGTTGGAACATTATACCAATAAAGACTGGCCGGCGAAGAAGCCTGAAGGGTTGCGGAATTTCCGAAAAGTACGGTGTCATGTGTTACAATCGGATCGGCAGGTGTGTAGGAAAGGGTTACCGGCTTTATGATGGTGTCGTTGCCAAAGAAAATATCTCCGGCATTCACGCCATAAACTGTGATCTGGTAGGAGGAATCACCAGAGAGTACGGGCATGATGGCCGGTGTGGCAAAAGTGTAGGTAAGGGAATCTCCGGGAAGAAGATCCGTACTCACCACTTCGGTCACAGGAACCGGATTGCCGGAAACCAGGTACGACAGACTGAAACTGTTTTCAAGGGTATCAATACCATTATTGAAGAGTCTTACGCTAACGGTTTCTTCACCGTCCGTACAGCCATCCGCCGGGCTCAGGATCTCCACCATGGCAAGATCTTCAGCAGGATAGATCACGTAGGCAGTTACGGGGACACGGGCACTTGTACATCCTGAACCTACTGGTTTAACCCCCCAGTCATAAAACCAATAGTATGAAGTTGAAGTAGATGATGATCCGCCATTGGCACCGCTCGTAATAACTAAATTTCCCGAAGGTGTGGAATACGGATAGCTTACACCTGATGATTCCCTGATGAGGTTTGTTATCCCGGTATAACTCATTCCTATTTTGTAGTTTCCTGCAGGGACAACGAGATCAACAGGAACCTGGATTTTCTCCACTCCAGTACCAGTCAGTGCAAAGGGTGCCGAAGACTGAAGAATGTTGTTGGAAAGATCTGTAATGTTGATCGTAATCGTTCCTGTTCCGGTTGGATACACATGAACGTAATCAAGATAAATGTTTTCAGTTGCAGTGAAAAACAGGCCCCATCCGGCAGCTGTAGTGATAAATGAAGATGCTCCCCCGTTAATGATTCCGGCACTTTCAACTGCACCGCCAGAAGTACCGCTTTGTACATAATAGGTGATGGTGTCGGTAAGAGCAGGTGTGAGGTAGTGCTGTCCGGAATGGAAATATGTCGTTGTAATATTATCAACATACCAGTACACCGAATCAAAGGGATTAATAGCATGAAGGAGTGCAGAATAGTTCTGAATAACTGTATCATTCGTTACCGTCGGAACCAAAGGTATATGTCCTGAAATAACCTCAGAGAAGGTCGTGTCATTTCCTGGTATGGGGTCTGCGGTAAGCTTGACCCATGCTATAATGTTAAAAATGCTGTCAGTGGTTGTTACCGAGAGATCCGCAGTGGCAGTGAAAGTAAAATCCAGTGTGTCCGCCGGGAGAATCATACCTGGGACGGTCTGACTGATGGGAGGATTGCCGTTTATACTGTAATAAGCGGTGAGGTTTCCATTGATCGTATCGCTGCCTGAGTTGTAGATTTGTATGACCACCTGTTCGTTACTGCTTAGTCCGCAACCATCAACAGGGGCAGAAATGTTGAGTGCTGTAACTTCCTGGGGTGGATAATACTTAATATTAATATCATCCACATACATATGATTGCTGGAAGAAGGATCGCTGAAGGCATACCAACCAAAATAGTATATACCGGTTGCAGGCGCAACAAAAAGCTTTGTTGATTTCTGATATGTTGTGCTCAGAATGTTAGGAAGTGAATCCAGGAGCATCGTCATCCCGGCCGGATTGGGCGACTGCCCATATTTTAATTTGAGTTTAGAAGGAGTGCTTGTTGATGCGCCCCTGTACCAATATGAGATTTCATATGTTTCTCCTGCCTGCATCGGGAAACAGCGGCTGAACATCCAGTCGCCGCCCGTATTAGTTGTCCCATTGAAGAAACGCGCACTTTTTGAACCGGTTTTCGGAATACCGTTAAAGGGAATCTCCCATTTGAAGTTGTCGCCGTTTATACTCAGACTGCTCCAGTCGGCGAAGTATTCGGTGGCTTCAAAGCTCTGCGTGTAAGGCCCGCTGGTGAGAAAATCATAACCTGAGTAGAACCTGTAATTCCTGATAGAGTCATTCAGTTCATTTCCATCCAGGGGGTTCTTCACATAGACAGTCAGATTGTAATAGCCATAGGCACTCAGGTCAGCCTTGGTTAAAAAGGTATAATTCAGAGTGTCCCCCGGAGGAATGGGGCCTGCAATGAGTTCCTGAACAGGGGTTCCGTTGTTAATGACGTAATATGCACTGATATTGGTCAAGGGGTTAAGCCCCGTGTTTTTAATTCGAATACGGATGTCTTCAAGAGCCGTAAACCCACATGAGTTTTGCGGCAGAAGAACAGACAACATCTTTGCATCTTCTGTCAAAAGGTTAAATTCATCGGCACCGATATCCGGTGTAGTCATACTGCGGGCCTGACCGTCAATGTCTATACTGACTTCAGGAAAGTACTTTCCTTTATTGTTAATGTTGGGCGAAAAGCTGTGCAGATTGGTCGGGCTTATAAATTCAGGATCCAAGGCAACAGAATTGGAATCGAGTAAACTCGCAGTTCTCCATGCAGTCAGATTGGCCCTTGCAGCCGAATTCCAGTAACCGATGTTGGGTCCAGTTGAAAACAGATCGTTGTAGTCTGAGTAGGTGATCACTGTTGTGGATCCTGCATAAATAGTATAACCACTTGAGCTGCTTCCCCAATAAGAAAGAACATTATTGGCAAGTCTCAGATTTGAACCTGTACCCTGGTAAAACGCATATGCAGTTGTTCCTGTATTCGTCAGGCTGACACTATTGAAGTAATACTTATGACTGTTCGTCCCTGTAGCATATATTCCATAGGCTGATCCTGTACCACCGATTGAAATCATGTTATTGGCCACAAGACCCTCGTTGCCCAGTGATCCGCTGTTGGTTGAACTGTAAAGTCCATAGCCCCCATTGGGGATAGTAATCGTGTTTCTCAGCAATCGAAAATTGTTGTTACAGTAATAGGTATATAGACCGTAGAATGTGCTGTATAAAGTATTGGTTGTAATTAAGTTGGACTCTACTAGAGGAGCATCCTGATTATACAACTGTATCCCCCTGTAATACTGGTTAAGGAATGTATTTCCCCTGATTACGGTTTTACGCTCCAGGATAGTAGTTGAATTACCATACCAGTACATTCCGTATGAGCCGTTTTCTATTCTGCAGTTCTGGAAAGTGTTGATTGAGTCATTCGAAGTGGCCCCGGAAGCGCTGTAGATTACTGCATTGTTCGTAGAAGTACTGCTCGTGGTATTGACTCCAAGGAAATAAATATTTTCGAATGTGTTTCGGATTGAATTGTTACCAACAGCCAAAACAGTGGTATAAGTAGATCCCTGCGATTGCAATGTCATATTTCTGAAGATCAGGTTATCACCGCCATTCAGCCGGAGTACATAATTATCGGATGTTCCTGTCCCCAGACTAGTAATGATAACATCAGAATAATCACCGCTTTGCGACTGGAAAGTCACCGTATTTACAGCGGATGATCCGGGAATATCAGTCAGGCTGATTCGCTCATTATAAACACCGTCTTGCACATTGAAGATGACCGGACCATTGACTCCGCAGTTAAGCAAGGTATTTAAAACACTCGCAAAATCAGGAAAATCCCCTGTTGCACCTATTGTATAAGTTCCGTTCAGAATGGCATCACATGCGTAAAACGCGATCTGTGAGGTGTCATTGGCGAAATTCTCATCCGTACTGTCGTTAGGGTTAACCGTCCATACTTTGAGGGTGTGCGGTCCCTCAATTAGGTTCAGGGTTCCGATGGTCAATGGGGTGGATGCAACACCTGCCAGCAACGATCCGGTCCAGAGAAAATCGGGCTGGGGAATGCTGTCCAGGGTGTATTTGATTGTCACACTCTCCAGCGTATCGTCAGCAAAATTGCGAAGAGTAACTTTCAGAGGGATGTTGACATTCGCCAATGCAACACCCGTTGGTTCCAGTATCTGGCTAATGCCGGCATCTTCTCCTGTCATTTTGTGTGGTGTTGCCAGACGGATATTGGGTCTGTTTGCCTGCGCAGCCCCGGCATTAAATGCACATCCTGCACTTGCATCCAGAGCCTGTCCCCATGTTTTTCCTGCATTTGCAGTACTGAATACGGATGAAGTGGTCGAGAAACTTGTATTATCAAAACATATATTGATTAGAAGATTGCTTGTCCCGTTCCAGTTAAAAGGAGTTTGTAATTCGATCGTTTGCCATCCTGTTCCTGTCACAGTATAAGTGCCATTGAAGACAGTTGTCCATCCAGTGTTTACAAAACCTGTTAATGCCGTTAAGGAGGTGTTTTGCATCTGAATGGTGAAATTCTGCATTGCCGGTCCGCCAATGTTAGAAACATTAAATGCAATGCTTGGTATTAAGCCAGGAGAACCGCCAGCAGTAATAATTTCAGATGCAAGGTAAATCATTTGAGATTTTGCATCATGATAATAAGTGTAATAAGGATAAGTACTTAAAACTGTTCCTGAACCAATAGTTACAATGTCTGGACCTTGCTTAATGAAGAAACTTATACTTGACGAATTTGTTGAATTGTGAGCCGGAGAATTGTCTTCAGCATGTATGTAATATGTAATGGCAGTGTTCCATGTATAACTTGGAATAACCCCTTTATATGTTGAGTCGGAAACCCACAGCATGGGAATGTACTGCTCGGCTCCTCCGTTAACCTTATAACTAAGCCAGGCAGTATCAATTCCGGATGCATCCCTGATATGAGCCAAAACATCAAAAGGCCCGGTGACATTTACCGTATCCTGCCAAATGGGTGCGTTCAAGGTTATGACAGGGGGAATTAATTCTGAATTAGCACCAATCACCCGGATATTGTCAATATACCAGCCATGCGCACCGCCAGAACCATTATTGGTACCATCTTTCAGTTTAAACCTGATTCTGACATTGGTCTGGTTGGCGGCAATAGCCGAAATGTTGAAATTCTCTGTTTTCCACCACGTATTGGTAGGTTTCAATGTGTTTTGTACAGGAAACCAATCCAAAGGGTAACTGTTGGATGAAAACTTACTACCCTGGCTGATGAATTGTGAATTGCCGGGATCAAGATAATGGGCCGCTGATAGTTTCACCCACGGTCCCATATTGACCGATACGAAAACTTCGCCACCGTCCATCAGTTCAATTTTGCAAATATGACTGAATGATAACAGTATGTTAGAATAACCGCTGCAGTTGAAGCTTGTCGTGACAAGGAAACTGGAGTCGCTTGCTACAACATAGTTGCTGTCGCATTGTAAGCCCTGTGCCGCAATGCGGGAGTTTATTGCCCAGGGTGAAGCTCCGGATGATGTTACGCTGTCAGCGTTAGACGGCGATTCAAAATTCTCGTGATAAATCAGGGTTTGTGCCGAGGCCTGACCCAGGGTCAGAACGGCAGTCAGAAGTAAAAACCACTTTCTCATATTGGGGTTATTTAGAATTTTTCAAAACGAAGGCACAAAAATACGAAAAATGAAGGGCTAATCCTTGCATTTATAGTATTTTAACATATGTCCGATTCGAACTTTCTCATAAAATCTTCATTCACAGTCATAAGCAGAGGAGCAATTCGCGGGAAGTGTTAATATTCGTTAAATATTTCTAGGTAACTGTTTTACGTAAAAACACGGGTGCAAATTGCCATTATACCTATTGGTTTTTTTTGAATGATCGCCACTATTCCACTAAAAGGTTCATGTGTCCTTGGCACCCTAACCTTTTCTTTTTGTTCAGATCATTATTCAGTGGTCTTGTGTTTACCTCAGAATAGTC
>CALGYY010000228.1 GCA_937934705.1 uncultured Bacteroidota bacterium | reverse complement strand
TCGTTATATTTGTTCCGGTTGATTCTGCATTACATCCGGCTGCATCGGTGACCGAAGATAGACTATAGGTATAAGTTCCGGCTGAAAGTACACCTGTTGGGATTTCTTCTCCGCTGCGGTATCCCGTAACCGGAGCCTGTGGAGTTCCGTTGCGTTCATAAACAACAGTATAAGGTGGCGTTCCTCCGGTTATCCCGATACTGAAATTTGTTGACGTATTGCTGTATATGGAAATATCATCATGTAATTGGGCAAGGCTGAATTCCTGATTTACTGTAATCAAAACCGGAGGAGTAAATGCTGTAATGTTACCACTTGTTGCTGCACGCCTGAAATATGAGGTGACAGTGAGCGCACCGGGAGAATAATCAGCTTCGACGGCACCATCTATATTTGTCCAGTGAATGGTATCTGGAGAAACCTGCCACTGGTAGGTGTAGGTTCCAGTTCCGCCTGTCGGAGACTCAGTCCCCGAAAGTGTCTCCGGAACAGTATTATAACAGATTGACTGAGATGACGAAATTGCTCCAGATGTAAACAATTGGAAGATAACATCCCTGAAGAAGCTTGCACCGCCTGAAAGATATCTTGGAACCTGGTTGGGATCAGAAGTATAAAGTCCTCTCAGATAATCTATATAGATATTCGAGGCTACCGTGTTGAAGTTATCCGCACTTTGAACATACCAGTTATTCCCGGTGCCATTGGTAATGCTGACAATATAATTTGTCCCTGCCTGTACGGCAACCGCCTGTGGTAGTTGAAACTCCCTCCAACCTTCAATTCCCGCGGTAAAATTCCAGGTATACGGCCCTGCAATTGTAACGTAGCCTCCTATATCAGGATCATCCATCCATATCCGTACTGTGTGGTCCCCTGCTTCCAGAATATGAGTATAGAGTCGAACACTGGTAATAAAACCATCCCTCAGTACGGCAAATTCAGTTCCCATATTATAAACATCCTCATTAGTACCGGCAATGGGAGTCTCTGTTGTATAAAGAGTAATAGGGTTTACACCAATCATAACCGAATTGCCTGCGACAGAGCCACAACTTCCGTCCGAGACCCATCGCCTGTACCACTTGGTTCCAAACATGATAGGAGGAGCATAATCTGCATCTGTTGCACCTTCCAGGTCAATCCACTGAAGACCGTCGTCAGAGCTTTGCCACCTGTAAGAATAGTTTCCGTCTCCGCCCGATGCAGCTTCATTTTCATATAAAGGGGCCGGTGTTTCTCCATACATCAATGTCTGAGACCCGGCTATTATTCCGGGTATCAGATCCGGAAGTACTGTAATCTGAACTGTATTTGTTACACCGAGTTCGAGGCTGTTGACATCTGATACCCTGCACCTGAACCAGGCTGATCTTCCGAGAACAGGAGGGGAATATACATCTCGCGATGCTGTTGTGCCGCTGATCGTATACCAGTGGCTACCTGCGTCATTAGATCTTTCCCATCTGTATGAATATGGAAGTGTGCCACCTGAAGGCTGTGCTGTAAATGAGAGGGCCTGTGAGGCAGATCCATAACAGATAGTCTGATCATGACCAACCTGTCCCGCATTCTGACCTAATACAGAAATGCTTATTGCTGACAATAAAAAAATGACTAACCTGCGCATACCCGATATTATTTCCTGAGTTAATGATTTACAATGAACTTACCCGACGCTGTAATCTGTCCACCAGAAATAATGTTTACAATGTATAATCCGTTGCTCAGCCCGGCGGTACTGATTTGATCTGTGCTTCCCTGCTTTCCGCTCTCAAGCTCTTTAATTATCACAGTCTGTCCTCTTGAGTTCAGCACTGTAATAAAACTTTTCTCTGTTGCTTTGTCGGGAATGGTTATGTTAACAAATCCTGAAGAGGGATTCGGATAAGAGGTAATTGGCTGTAGATTGGAACTACTTTCCTCTTCCGGCAGGACAGGTAGTGCACGTTTAAGCCTGAGAACAGTACCACTGTTTCCGACGGCATAATATGCGCTGCCGGAAATGATAGTGCCATTAAGTTTTACAGTTACCTGTGAATCTTCTTTTTGCCAGCTGTCAGATGAGTAGGTCAGGATAGTACCTCCATAGCCCACAATTATGCCATTATCCTTCGTCGGGAAGTAGACGCCAGTTAGTGAAGGCAGTTTCTCTCCTGTATCTATTTTCTCCCATCCGTTACCATCATAATGAAGTATTATTCCGGGTTTGCCGACAGCCCATACCTGGTAAGTTTCTGGTACTGCCAGACCTGTGATCTCATAGTATCCGGGGTCATGTATTTTAGTAAACCGATAGTAATCACTGAAATCAACCTCCATTATAGGCACAGTAATGTTTTCACGCCCGCCTGCCAGAAATGGATGATCGTTATTTATGGCAATTGTATAGAGATGACCCGGCATAAACCGTTCAGCCATCTCCCAAATACCGTTCCTGTAGTAAAGGAAGGTGCCGTTGTTGCCCGCAGCGTATCCGTTGCCAGTGGGACTGAAACAGACAGAATGAAGGTCCTGACGTGTAGGGCTGGATACTTTTATCCATCTGTTATCTTTCAGATGAAGGATCGTACCACGTGAACCTACAGCCCAACCATCAGATTCATTCAACAGACAGACTGAGTAAAGATTTTGATCAGTTGCTGCGGGATAAGACACCCATGAATCATTATCCAGATATAGCATTGTTCCCTTATCCCCAACTATCCATCCGTGAGTCTCATTAAGCAGTGAAATGGAATTAAGGTTATTGTTTGTCGGAACACTTACAGGGGTCCATTGGGCTATGACATTAATGGCTACCAGGGTGCCTGATAATGCCAATAATGTTCGTTTTATTCCTTGTTTCATAAACCTAAGCAAGATAGTTATTCATTAACGCATAATGTAACCGGTAAAACCTTATTGGATACTCTCGGGAGGGTTACAAGTCTCTGTGTAATCTGACCTCCTGTTTCGTTAAAGATGTAGCACTTGGTCTCCATATCATTTGCCCCTGTAACAGAGATATTAATCAAACTGTTGGCTGAATTAATATCCCTTATCTTCAGGTTGTCCTTTGCCCTGATATAGGTTATTGCATCGTCAGTTGATAAGTATTCCGGGTTATACGAAGAAACTCCGGAGGTAACACCGGATATCATCTGACGCCATTCGGAGGAAGTCATTGTCAGCTGGTCTTCATGAGTAAAGAGAACGGGGAGTGTCAT
>CALGYY010000227.1 GCA_937934705.1 uncultured Bacteroidota bacterium | reverse complement strand
ATTTACTTTGAAAACCGGATCACAGAAACTGACACAGTTCAGTGAACACTCCCGTTCATTACTCTCTAAAGTCGAAAGTCATAAGGTCACGCCGATACTGGACTTTGGCTTTTGGACTTTTAGTCTCTTTATGACCTTAGGACTTTTAGACTTTATGACCTTTAGACTTTATGACCTTTGGACTTTCGACGCTTCATCACTCCATCACTCCATCACTCCATCACTCCATCACTTCATCACCTCCGTCACCTTCGTCACCTTCGTCACCTCCGTCACCTCCGTCACCTTCGTCACTTCATCACTTCCACCCTCAATACCCCAGCGATGCGCTCACATATACCTCGTACTGGTATGTAAGGGTCTTTTTCTCGTTGGCATTCAGGGGGACTTCCCATTCAATGGTGGTATATGGGTTCAGGGCGTTGTACTTACCGCTCTTCAGGATCTTTCCGTCGCTGCTGACTTCAGTAACCAGTGCGGTGAGCTGCTTTTCAACGTTCAGACTGATCTTTTTATCCTGCAGATTTTCGATCTGTACGCTGCCTTTCACCACTACTTTGTTATAGTAGGTTCTTCCGAGTTTTTTAACGTTGTCGGTCTTGCTCACTTCCTCTTCTTTGTTCTTCACCAGCACATCACCTGCTTTTGACAACTGAACGCTGACGTTGCCGCCCACAGCCGTGTATTTTACCAGATCCTGCGCGATGGGTTGCAGTTTGTCATCCTGTACGAACACCGGGCCGGTGGTGAAGGGACTCTGGGTGCTGTTGGTCAGCTTGAAGGAATGATACACATCATAGCGTTTCTCCGGATCGCTGATATTATAGCCATAGCCCGAGTAGTTGGCTACATCGGCTATGCTGACCTCATAAACATCTTTATAGGGGATCTTTGCTGAGAAAACCTGGAAATGGGTTTTGCTGTGCATGGGCAGGTTCACCTGGCCGATTTTGTACATATACAGGTCATGGGTCTTTTCACCGTCTGTTGTATATACTGTGTAGTCAACGTAATCAAGATCATATGACTCATCTGTGGTGGTGATGGCATTGCTGTACATCTGGGCGGCAAACTGTACATTGCGGGTTTCTGAGGTACGCGTATCATACAGACTGCTGAGGTAATTATAGGCGAGGGGGTCGGTTTTGGTCCCGTAAAGGAACTGCGGGTTTCCGACAGTAAGCGTCAGGTCGCACTGTGTAATTTCCTCTGCATAGTTTTCCACCAGGGCGTTCATCTCGAGCTGAAGTTCTTTATCGTTGATGACTTTAATATTATAAGAAGGGATCCACTGGATACCGGCCTGCATATAATTCAGTTTCACCGCAGCCTGGGCGGCTCCTCCTGAGAAATATACCTTGGCGACCCGGGCCAGGGAGTCGGTGCGAACCACATCCACGGGATTTTCGTCGAACGTAAGTTCAAGTATGGATGCGATGGGAAGAAAGGTGATCTTATTATCCTGTTGCTTGATCCTGACAAGTCCTGAAGAAGCGATCATATCCTGCAGGGTTCCTGCTACTTCACGCATATCCTTGTCGGTTGCCTGATATAATATCCTGATTTTTTTGCCCTTGTTGGCCATCAGAAAATCATTGTAATTCTTGGGAGGTTTTGTCCGGTGAATGGTGTCGGTCTCGAATACCACCCTGGTGATCTTCAGGTTAGCGCCGGGAGTCAGCCAGAAAGTACTCTGCAAAGGTGCCGCGGGAATTTCCATCATTCCCATTCCGTTTTTCAGCGGGAGCTGTCCCTCCTTCACAATGAAATATGTGCCGTTTTTGAAAACATTGACATGGGTGGGACTCAGGTTGCTCTGGGCCGTGGCGATCAACGGCAGCATCATCAAAAGGAAGATCATTTTTTTCATACTTGTCATTTTAGGTGATTACTCCTGGAGAATTACTAAAACAATTGCGAAAGTAACGCTTTTTCAGATGATTTGTTATACTGCTTTCACTCCGCAGGCGGCTCATGCGGACTTTCAGGCCATGAGGGGCAGGGAAGAACCGGAGTAGCAGGTTCAGGCAGAATGTTGTGCCGGTTATCAATTCTTTTTTACCTTTGCGCCCTTGTTCCTTACATATATTTTATTTTATGCTCAGCAGAAGGGTACTCAGAATAAAGGTGATGCAGGCTTTGTATTCGTTTTTCCAGGGGGGGGACGATAAGCTCGACAAAGCGGGCAAGCTGATGATGCATAATACAGAAAAGATCTACGATCTTTACATTCACCAATTATCGGTACTCATAGAAATCCGCGATGTTGCCCTCGGGGTGCTTGAGGGCGGCAAGGCCAAGTACTTCCCCACCGACCAGGAGAAGAACCCGGTGATGAAATTTGTGAACAACCGTGTCATCCGTTATTTTGATAATAACAATGATTTCCGCAGGCATTTTGAGGCATTACGCATTAACTGGGCTGATGATAAGGAGCTTTTCAGGCGATTGTTCTACCAGATCCGGGAGACCGAGGAATACAAGGAATATATGAGCTCTCCTAAGGATCATTTCGAGGAGGACCGGCGTTTTGTGATCAATCTCTTCAAGGACCACATTGCTGATCACGAGGAACTGCAGCAGATCTACGAGGAGCGGAATATTTTCTGGGCTGACGATTATGATATAGTGAGTTATATGATCATTAAGACCATGAATGGCTTGTCGGCCCGGATGGATGAGCATGAACCGCTTCCCGGTCTTTTCCTTAAAGCCGGGGAAGGGGAGGAGGATGAACTGGAGGATAAGAGCTTCATGCTGGAATTGTTCAGAAAGACCATCCTGAATGCTGAAAAATATGATCAGTGGATTGCTGAAAAGGCGGAGAACTGGGAGCTGGAGCGCATCGCTTTCATGGACAACCTCCTGTTACGAATGGCACTGTGCGAGTTGATTTCCTTTCCTTCGATTCCGGTCAAGGTTACAATGAATGAATATATTGAGATTTCGAAGATATACAGCACCGCTAAGAGCCGCTTATTTATTAATGGTGTGCTGGACAAACTGATCGTTGAGATGAAGGAAAAGAAACTGATCCGAAAATCAGGCAGAGGTCTTTTAGAGGATTGAGTTCCGGTCAGCAGGAATTTATTATCTTTGCATGCAAATTTGATTGCGCTATGAGGACAATTTTGATATTGGTTTTATTGCTGGCCTGTGCGGCGGTATTGCCATCCTGCGGCAGCGGCAGCGATCAGGTAGATCCAAGGGAAGTTGTAAACAATCCCAATACGGCCGATGGCGACGTGAATATGGAAGATTTGCCGGTGTTTGAGTTTGAAACCGAAGAGCATGATTTTGGTCGCATCGTGCAGGGAGAGCAGGTATCTTTCGTCTTTAAATTCAAAAACGTCGGAAAACGTGATCTGGTCATCTCCAGTCAGAAAGCCACGTGTGGCTGTACGGTTGCGGATTATCCGAAGAAACCGGTGAAGCCGGGAGAGAGCGGGCAGGTGTCCATTGCATTCAACAGTGAAGGCAAAAAAGGCATGCAAACGAAAACAGTGACCCTTTCAGCCAATACACAGCCAAACACCAAGGTGCTGACTGTGAGGGCGGAAGTTGTATTACCCGAAAATTAATATTAACGCAGAATCCAATCTAATCATTTATGAATCTTTTACATGTTTTATTGTTTGGTGGCGGCACAGGTGCAGGCCAGCAAGGTGGTGGCAGTATCTGGCAGACCGTTATCATGTTTGCCCTGATTGCAGTTGTTTTCTATTTCTTTTTTATCAGGCCGCAGTCAAAGCGCAATAAAGAACTCCGTGCTTTCAGGGAGAATCTCAAAAAAGGTGACAAAGTGATCACCGCAGGAGGTGTTCACGGAAGGATCGCGGAAGTGAACGAAACCACTGTGATTCTCGAGACCGAGGGACAGGGAAGGCTGAAAGTTGAGAAAGCCTCCATTGCATCCCAGGTAGCCGGTGACTAATTGATCCCCGGCCCCTGATCAGGGCAGTTACGGAGGTGTCAGACCGTGCATACTCATGAATCACATGGACAACGGCGACCGTAAATCCACACCATCTCAGGAACCTGAGGTCCGCTCAAAAAAGCAGATCCAGGTTTTTCTGGTATGTTTGGCTATTGCTACCTGCATTTGGTTCATGATCAAACTTTCAAAAGAGTATACCTATGAAACGGTATGCTATGTCACTTATCAGAATTTCCCTGCCGAAAAGGTGCTGACCAGAAAGCCCGATACACTTCTCACCCTTGCGGTCAGGGCCAGCGGATATTTCACCCTTTACAGACGTTTTCATAATCCCCCGCGTAAGGTGGAAATTGATCTTAGCCGTCTCAAAACACGGAAAAACGGGACCTTTTTTGATGCCAGCCTCCCCACTTCGGACCTGTATAGCGCGATTCAGTCGGGCCTGTCAAGAAATGAAAAGCTCAGTGCAGTATATCCCGGTTCCCTGCATTTTCGTTTTGAACATGCAGCATCAAGAAAAGTTCCTGTACGCCCCAGCATCGACATCAGCTATCAGAAGCAGTTTGGTTTATATGACCGGATGTATGTGATGCCCGACAGTGTGCTTGTTACAGGCCCCCGCGAACAGGTCGACACCCTGCGCTTCGTAGTGCCCGATCACCTGGTTCTCAACAATATCAGTGAAAGTCAGAATGTTACCCTGCCTCTTCATCCCGGAAAGATGGACGGCAATCTGCGTTTCGACCATGAATACATCAGGCTGATCATACCGGTAGCAGAGTATACGGAGTCCCGTTTTACCGTACCTCTTGAGGTAGACAGCCTGCCGGCGGGATTATCGATCAAGACCTATCCCCGGGAGGTCAGCGTGGTTCTCCGTCACGCAGTAAGAGACTATAAAAGGATCAAACCTGAGATGATACGGGTGAGTGTTAATGCGGCACATGCTATCAGAGATGATAAAGGCAAACTGAAAGTGATGCTGATTGCAGCACCGGACTATACCGAACTGATGGCCATTGAGCCTGAAAGGGTGGAATTCATCTTGTCAAAATGAAGTCTTACGGCTTGACCGGCGGGATAGGGAGCGGGAAAAGCACCGCCGGCCGAATTTTTAGTATTGCGGGGATTCCCGTCTTTCAGGCTGATATCAGTGCGATGCAACTTTATACCGTACCGGAGGTCAAAAAACGGGTGATGGATTTGCTCGGAGAAGAAGCATACACCGGTGAGCAGATCAACCGTAAATATGTCGCCTCGCTGGTCTTCAGTCAGGCTTCACTGCTGCAGGCCCTGAACGGGATCATCCATCCCGAAGTTATGCGGGCATTTGAACAGTGGAAAGCAGAACATCCTTCGGCTCCTTATGTGATCCTTGAGTATGCCATATTATTCGAAGCCGGGTTGAATGAAGGTTTCGACGGAATCATATGTGTTTATGCCCCTGCAGGCGTTTGCATAAACAGGGTGATGCAGCGTGATCTGCTGAGTCGTAAAGAAGTTGAGCAGCGGATGAAAAACCAGATGGACCCGGAAGAGAAAGCAAAACTCTCTGATTACCTCATTATGAATGATGGAGAACGAATGCTGATTCCCCAGGTGCTCGCCATTCATGAAATTCTTTTGAAAAAAGAGGAGAAGTGATGTACAGGGGAGACCCGATGGTGTATCGCGAGCTGGAGGAATTGGAGATTCCGTTCATTTACTATGAGCACCCTCCCGCACCGACTGTAGACATTGCGGCATTATACTGGAAGGATATTGAAGCGGCCCATTGCAAGAACCTTTTTTTCAGGAACCATAAGGGAAACCGCCATTACCTGGTCATATTTCACTATCTGCGGGAACTGAACGTCAGGGAACTGGAGTCGCGTCTGCGACAGGGGAAACTGAGCTTTGCCTCTGAACACCGGATGCAGACCTACCTTGGCTTGAGTCCGGGATCAGTCAGCCCATTCGGTTTGATTCATGACCAGAGCAGGCATGTGCACCTGTTCATCGATATCCGGCTCAAAGACCATGCACGCATCAGTTTTCACCCCAACGACAATACCGCTTCGCTGGTGATCGCCACAGCAGATTTCATCCGTTTTCTGGACGCCCGGGGCAATACATATGAATTTCTGGAGCTTTACTCCTGAAAACGAAGTGGCGGTATTCATTATACAATCTCAGAAAAGATCAAGAATTTTGATCTTCTTTCCTCTGAAATCAAAACTGTCGCCCTTTTTCAGGTCGCGCATGGATGCAAAAATGGGGACAGAAGGTGAAATGGCATAATACACATCTTTTCCAAGCTGGATTTTTCCAATCCCTACGCTGATAAACATCTTCTGATCTTTAGTGCTGACAATGCTTCCGAAACTCACGCTGGAATTCTCGCGCGAGAGGTCAATACGTTCCAGGACTTTAATCTCGTCCATGACTTTCGTCAGCTGCTGACTCAGCATATCACGCTTATTCAGAAGATCGGCCTTGTAGGTGTCGAACCAGTCTTCAGGATTGCCATATTCATTGGCACTTTGCTGGGCCTCCTGCATAGAGGCAATATATACATCGGCATTCTTCCTGTGCCTCTTCAGGCATTCATCCAGCAGTGCCTTTTTTATTTTCAGTTTATCCATCGCCTTTCATTTTTTTTCGTTGTTATTCCACGGACCCTTTTATGGTCATTGCAGTGGCAGATAATGTGAGGGAAAGTTTGTTCAGGGTTTGTTATACAAATATAACAAAATTTCACCGGAAAGCAAAGAAGTCAGCAAAATTGAAGCTGCAATTCTCCATATTCCAGACAAAGAGAATATCCGACGGGTCAATCAGATCTATACCGCCAGCGAGAAATCCCTCAGAGCCTCGTTGAGCGAGGTTTTCCGGTTGGTGGATTCTTTCCGCTTTCCAATGATCAAAGCACAGGGTACAGGATAGGTTCCGGCAGGAAACTCCTTGTTGAAGGTCCCGGGTATTACAACTGAACGTTCAGGAACAATACCCTGATATTCAACTGATTCTTTGCCAGAAACATCAATAATGCGGCTTGACATGGTGATGACCGTATTGGCTCCGATGACGGCTTCGCGGCACACGCGCACACCTTCCACGATGATGGACCGGGAACCGATAAAGCAATCGTCTTCTATGACCACCGGTGCTGCCTGCACGGGCTCCAGAACACCACCAATCCCGACACCCCCGCTGAGGTGTACGTTTTTGCCAATCTGAGCGCAGGAGCCCACGGTAGCCCAGGTGTCGACCATAGTTCCGCTGTCGACCCATGCGCCAATGTTGACATAGGATGGCATCATCACGACCCCCGGGGCGATATAAGCGCCATGACGAGCAATGCCATGTGGAACAACCCTGATCCCCAGTTCTTTATAATTTCTTTTAAGCGGTATCTTATCGTAGAATTCCAGAGGCCCGGCAGAGGAGGTTTCCATTTCGCTCACCGGAAAATACAGGATCACAGCTTTTTTGACCCACTCATTGACTTTCCAGCCGCCGGAAGTAGGTTCAGCAACTCTGAGCTTTCCTTCGTTCAGCAGGTCTATCACGCCGCGTATCTTCTTTTTAACCTGATCGTCTTTCAGCATTTCCCGTTGATCCCAGGCCTGTTCAATGATCTTGCGGATATCTTCCATGATACATTTATTTGATTCAAAATTACGATTATTCACCGAATCTCGGGCCTTGCTTCAGCCGTATCTGCATCGGGCCCGGAAAAATGTTAATTTTGCACCACGAATTGACTGACCGGCAAATGGGTAGAATCGTCGCCATAGATTACGGAAGCAAGAGGGTAGGATTGGCTGTGACAGATCCTGAAAGGATTATCGCCACTTCGCTGGATACCTTATCGCCCGCCCGTGTATTGTATTACATGGATGCGTATCTGAAGAGTGAGAAGGTGGATCTTTTTGTGGTTGGACAGCCCATAGGTATGAAGTCTGGCACACTGGCGATTGAAGAACATATCGTGACCTTTATCCGTGCCTTGAACAAACGCTTTCCTGAGATGCCGGTGGAGCGGTATGATGAACGCTACACTTCGAAGATGGCATTTCAGACGATGATCGATGCCGGCCTGAAGAAAAGTGCCCGTCGGGATAAAGCCCTCGTAGACCGGGTAAGCGCCGTGATCATACTGCAGTCATACCTCGGATTTATACAGAATAAAATGGACAGATCATGATACTCCCTATTGTGGCATACGGTCACCCCAACCTGCGGAAAATATCAGAAGATATCAGCCCTGACTATCCGGGTCTGAGTGAACTTATCAGCGACATGTTCGAAACCATGGCCGCATCAAACGGGGTTGGACTTGCAGCGCCTCAGGTCAACCGGAGCATCCGCCTGTTCATCATTGATGCCCATCATTATGCGGATGAATACCCTGCAGCCAAAGGTTTCAGGAAGATTTTCATCAACCCGTACATTACGGAAACAATGGGTACCGACTGGGTGTTCAACGAAGGCTGCCTGAGTGTCCCGGAGATACGGGAAGACATCAGTCGCAAAACCCATGTCAGGATCCGCTACGTGGATGAGAACTTTAAAGAGCACGAAGAAGTTTACGATGGTATTCTGTCGCGCATCATTCAGCATGAGTACGACCACCTCGAGGGGATACTGTTTGTTGACAAGGTGGGGCCGCTGAAGAAGGTACTGCTTAAAGGCAAACTTTCTGATATCACAAAAGGATATATTAAACCGAATTATAAGATGATCTACCCTGTACTGAAAAAGAAAAGAACCTAATTAATTTATAAATATATAATATATTAATATGAAAACACTTAGAATGTAGATCGGAAGAGCGTCGTGTAGGGAAAGAGTGTAGATCTCGGTGGTCG
>CALGYY010000226.1 GCA_937934705.1 uncultured Bacteroidota bacterium | reverse complement strand
ATACTTTACCCCGCTGTTTGCTCCTTCAGTGATCATGAACTCGAAGAACAGGTCGAAGTTGCCGTACTGATCAATGGTGACGATGTCACCACCGCCCTGTGACTCGGCACCTCCGGAAGCGAGTACTTTAAGGCAGCCGTTCTCAATGACCCATCCTGATTCCGGGAAGGCATCCTTGTGAGCCCCTCTCCATCCGGCTGAAGAAGTACCGTCAAACAGCAGCTTCCATCCATCTGCTTTTTCCCGTTCAGTGAGGGTGTTGGGGATGAAATTTGCCTGGAATATTTTTGTCGTGTCGGGTAACGCAAGTTTTTCGAGATTTTCAGTGGCTATCCTGATGTTTTTCCACATGACCTTCGTCCCGGCCAGTTCCCGGCTCACGGCATGCACCTGGAACGCTATGAACCCTGAAGAATCGGCATCGTCAGCCAGGTCAGCGACAGGGATACCGTTGATCCATGTCCTGATCCTGTTGCCGATTGCCTCCACCCGGTAGCTGTTCCAGCCATGCCGGTCAAATGATCTGACGGCTGCGACATTGTTCGGTGTGACGGGGTATAGCCATCCCCGTCGTGCTTCGTCATAGATTCCGCCGCTCCAGCCCCTGTCTGTGGGATCAATTTCCACCTGGTATCCGTAAACCAGGGTTCTGTCACCGTTTTCGGTGCTGTGACTCCTGACCTGTACGCCCGAGTTGAGAATGGTATCTGCCTTCACTTCAAACTCAAGGATAAAATCTGAGTACTCTTCTGAAGTGCACATGAAGCTGTTCGGGGTGTCAGGGGTGGATATTCCGACCATCACACCGTCTTCAACCGTGAATTGTGCCTGTCCGCCTTTCTGGACGAATCCTGTAAAGTCTTTTCCGTTGAAGAGGTCATGCCAGCCTGACTGACCGCATCCGGTCAGCAAAAGAGTCAGAAGAACAGCAGGGAGAAGGAGTCTTGCTTTCATAGTTTTATGATTAGTATTTGGGAAATTTCCACGGTTCGTTGTAATAAGGCATTATCAGAGCATTGGCATCAGCTTCGCCGAACATGTTTGATGGGTTGTCCCAGGTCAGGGGTTTGCCCAGCCTGCATGAGACGTTTGCAAGGTGTGTCATCTTGGCAACCCGGGCTCCTATCTCAACATCAGCGTTTGGCAGATTGCGGGTTGAAATGCAGTCAAGGAAATTTGCGATGTGTGAGGCGAGTCCACCTCCGGCCACGGCCTGCCCTTCGATCTGCTCGGATTTCTTCATGAGGGGTACGGCTTCCATGCGCGGTGCTGAATCCACCTCCGGGATGACCTCCCAGCCGTTGCGGTCAATCAGCAGGGTGCCGTTCTCGCCGATGAAAGCCAGACCGTGTTCACGTCCGTAAGGGCCGTCCTTGATTCCGCAGGCGTGGTCCCAGCTGATGGTGAAATCATCATAAACATACGAGGCCAGGAGCGTATCAGGTGTCTCCATGGCATCACCCGGATAAGCAAATTTGCCACCGGCGGTATAAACGGCTTTCGGGAGGTCAGCCTTCATCCCAAGAAGGGCATAGTCGAGCAGGTGTACCCCCCAGTCTGACATAAGTCCGCCTGCATAATCCCAGAAATAGCGGAAGTTATAGTGGAACCGGTTCGGGTTGAACGGTCTGTGTCTGGCCGGGCCGAGCCACATATCGTAGTCAACTCCGGCAGGTACAGTACCGTCAGGCTGCACGGGCAAAGTCTTTTTCCAGATCATGTATGCCCAGACCTTTACCGTTCTGATCCGTCCCAGTTTACCTGAGTGGATAAAGGCAACAGCATCCTGCCAGTGGGGATCGCTACGCTGCCACTGGCCTGTCTGTACCACGCGCTTATTATTACGGGCTGCCCTGACCATGGCGTCACACTCGGCTATGGAGTTGGCGAGCGGCTTCTCACAGTAGACATCTTTGCCGGCCTCCATGGCCGAGATTGCCTGCAGGCAATGCCAGTGGTCGGGGGTGCCGATGATAACGGCATCCACATCCGGGTTGTCCATAACCCTTCTCCAGTCCTTCACAATCTGTGACGGCCGCTTCCCGGAGATCTTTTCCGTATCAGCGGCTCTTTTATAAAGCCATTCGTTATCGATGTCGCAAATGGAGACGCACTCCACCTGTGGAAATTTCAGGAAGGTCTCGAGGTCTGACCAGCCCATGTTACGGCCGCCGATCAGCGCCACCCTGATTTTGTCTGAGGGGTTCACCCTTCTTCCGGTTGCTCCGTAGAGTGAAGCCACTGATCCCAGGCCTGCAATTCCGGCTGAAGCCAGGAGGCTGTTTTTCACAAAGTCTCTTCTCTTGCTCATGATCTGATTGCTGTTTGGGAGCCCGGCAAAAAGCCGGGTCTGTTCCCAAAGGTAATAATTCATATCAAAGGATAAACAAAGGAGATGAGCTCCCTTTCAGGAGAGCTCACCATAATTTAACTTGCCCCGGCTGTTAGCTGAAGTTATTGTGTGAATTTCGCCCGTAAGGGCAGGCGGGGTATCAGAATAAACCCAATTAGTGATATCTTTATCAGTATAAAAATATCCAAAGAATGAAAAGACCAGCCGCCCTTCTGTTTGCAGTTTTGCTGTTTGTGTCAGTCAGCGCTCAGCAATATCCGTTTCTTGATACCGGGCTTTCATTTGAAAAGCGGGTTGATGACCTTGTCTCGCGCATGACTGTCGAGGAGAAGGCAGCGCAGCTTCTTTACACTGCTCCTGCCATTACGCGGCTGGGCATTCCGGAGTACAATTGGTGGAATGAGGCACTGCACGGGGTTGCCAGGGCGGGGCACGCAACTGTTTTTCCGCAGTCGATTACTTTTGCAAACAGCTGGGATGAAGAGCTGATGCTTGATGTAGCCAATGCCATATCGGATGAGGCAAGGGCAAAGCACCACGAATTTGTGAGAAGAGGTGACCGTGGCATATATCACGGGCTGACCTTCTGGTCGCCGAACATCAATCTCTTCCGTGATCCCCGCTGGGGGAGGGGTCAGGAGACTTACGGAGAGGATCCGTACCTTACCGGAAGGCTGGGGTTGAGGTTTGTGCAGGGGATGCAGGGATCTGATCCGAAGTATCTAAAAACCATAGCAACCGCGAAGCATTATGCAGTTCATTCGGGCCCTGAGCCCTTAAGACATAAGTTCAATGCGGTGATCAGCGAGCGTGACCTTCGCGAGACATATCTGCCTGCGTTTCGCACCCTGGTGAAGGAAGGGAAGGTATATTCGGTGATGGGTGCCTACAACCAG
>CALGYY010000225.1 GCA_937934705.1 uncultured Bacteroidota bacterium | reverse complement strand
TGGTATCATTCCTGAATAAAAAAAAGAGGCCGTCTCGATTTTGAGACAGCCTCTTAACTTTCTGTGGCATCGACCGGAATCGAACCAGTGACACAAGGATTTTCAGTCCTCTGCTCTACCTACTGAGCTACGATGCCATCCTCCCATTAAGGGAGTGCAAAAATAAGAAGTTTTTTGAAATAACAATATCCGGATTAATCTTTTCCGTTTACCTCCACCGAGGAATCCACTTTCGAGATCAGCCCCTGGAGAACGCTGCCCGGTCCCAGCTCAGTGAAGCTGACGGCACCGTCGGCGAGCATATTCTTTACGATCTGAGTCCAGCGGACCGGGGATGTGAGCTGTGCCACGAGGTTTTCTTTGATAAGTGAGGGATCAGAAACTTTCATGGCGTTCACATTCTGGTAAACCGGGCAAATGGGCTGACTGAATCCGGTAGCCTGGATGGCTTCGGCCAGTTCTACCTTGGCGGGTTCCATCAGCGGGGAATGGAATGCACCTCCCACTTTCAGCGGCAGCGCACGACGGGCTCCGGCTGCTTTAAGCTGTTCGCAGGCGATCTCAATACCTTTCATTGATCCCGAAATTACAAGCTGTCCCGGACTGTTATAATTGGCAGCAACGACCACCTCATCTATTCCGGCCAGGATCTCTTCCACTTTGGCGTCATCAAGTCCAAGAATGGCCGCCATGGTGCTGGGATTGGCCTCGCAGGCCTTCTGCATGGCCTGGGCCCTTTTGGAAACCAGTACCAGTCCGTCCTCAAAGGTCAGCGCACGGTTGGCCACAAGCGCTGAAAATTCACCCAGACTGTGCCCGGCCACCATATCCGGCCTGAATTCTTCGCCCATAGTAAGTGCCAGCACCACCGAATGGAGAAAAATGGCAGGCTGGGTCACCCTGGTTTGCCTGAGATCTTCATCTGTACCCGAAAACATGAGATCGGTGATGCGAAAGCCAAGAATCTGGTTGGCTTTCTCAAATAATTCTTTAGCGAGGGCAGATTCTTCATAGAGTTTTTTGCCCATACCGACATACTGTGCCCCTTGTCCGGGGAAAACATAAGCTTTCATTTCTTAATATCAGTTTAGATGAATACCTTGAATTACTTTCTGCTTCCGAAAAGACGAAGGAGGAAGAGGAAAAGATTAATAAAATCGAGGTAGAGCGAGAGGGCGCCAAAAATCGCAAGTTTTCCTGCGGAAGCATTCCCCATGCCTGTACCAACCCCGATGCGTTTCAGTTTCTGCACGTCGTAAGCCGTGAGTCCCATAAAGATCAGCACTCCGGCAATGCTGACGATAAACTCCAGGGCAGAACTGTTCAGGAACCAGTTGATGACAGATGCGATAATCACGCCCACCAGTCCGATGATCATAATGGTTCCGAAACGGGTGAGATCAACTTTGGTAGTATAACCAAGAATGGCCATCAGAGCGAAGATCCCCGCTGAAATGGCGAAGGTGGTGTATATACTGCCGAGGGTATAAACCAGGAAGATAAAGCTGAGGCTCATGCCCATCAGAACCGCGAAAACGATAAAAAGCAGCATCATGACAGGTGCTGATAGCTTATTGAAGCCAAATGACATCAGCAGTACAAAGCCGAGAGGGGCGAACATCACTACCCATCCGAGGATACTCATGCTGCCTTCAGCAGTAACAAGCAATCCGAAAAGACTGGCATTGGATGCGAACACCCAGGCCGTAACAGCGGTGATCACGAGTGCAAGGCTCATCCAGGAAAACACCCGGGCCATGAAGGTACGCATAAGCTTTCCGGCTTCTTCCTGGGTATAGGCGGTGGCATATTGCTCACCGGAAGGATTCATATTCATAGGAATGAAAATTAAAATTGGGATGCAAAATTACAAAATTCCGTAAACATGGAGATGGGTACCGCTCAGCAAATACAGTTTGCGGTTTGTGATACAGGCAGATACCGCCTTGCAGGGGAGGGGCAGTTCATTCAGTTCGGCTTTTGCGGCATCATAGACAAAGATCAGTTCTCTGCCTATAAAAATGATCATTTCCCCGCTGCTGCAGATCTGAATGATCCCCGGTACGGGAAGCTGTTTCAGGAAGGCCCCGTAGCGGTCAAAAATAAAGATTCCCCTGAGGCTGTCTGCCAGGTAGAGCATATTGCTGATCTCGGTCATAAAACAGGCCTGCACATCTGTTCCGGCAAGGGCGGCCAGATTACCGGAATACAAAACCTCCTGCGCACGGCTGTTGAAGCGGACCACCTGCAGGCTGGCCGGATCATAGATCCAGAAGCCACTTTCGTAAGAGGAGCAGCAGAGAGATGCATTTGGGTATTGCAATGCAGCAAGGTCGACGGCACTGCCCCGGGGAGCCAGGTTCTGATCAATAAAACGGATACGGCCGAATTCCCTGCTGAAGAGCAGGATCTTCAAAGGATCACTCACATCACTGCCGGCATAAACCCCATCCTTGTTGTCTGAAAACGCGGCTTTGAATACAAGGTTAGAATCCAGACAACTGAGACGGGAGCCTTCCAGAAGGTAAATTTGTCCCAGATGGTCGGCTGTTACCAGTCCGGCCCTGGTTTCCAAAGACTGTATCAGCGTGAAAGCCGGCTGACCGGATACCACTCTTGGATTGGTCATCAGCAGAAGTACCAATGGGAAAAGAAGGATATCGTTCTTCAGGTTTTTCATGAGAGACTCAGGATCTCGTCAAGCAGTTTCCGTTCGTTTGATAAGCGGGGGATCTTGTGCTGACCGCCCAGCTTTCCGTGTTTTTTGAGCCAGCGGTAAAAACTGCCTTCAGAAACAAGGTGGAGCAAAGGTTCGCGAAGGATCATGTTATGGTAGCGCTTGGCCTCGTAGTCAGAATTCAGCGATTTCAGGGCATTGTCGAGCACTTCAGTGAAATATTCAGGATTCTCGGGGCGGACATGAAATTCAATAGCCCATTCATGGGCGGCACTTTGTTCAGATTCCAGGAAACGCGGGGCTACCGTATATTCTGAAACTACGGCTCCGGTTTTCTGGCAGGCCACAGCCAGGGCGCGGTCAGTATTATCTACCATAACTTCTTCACCGAAAACATTAATGAAGCTTTTTGTTCTGCCTGAAATCTTGAAGCGGTAAGGATTGGTAGAGGTGAAACGGATGGTGTCGCCGATCAGGTAACGCCATAAACCGGCATTGGTGGAAATGACCAGTGCATAATGGGTGCCGGTTTCAACCTGATCCAGGCTGAGGGCCTTCGGATAGTCTTTCCCGAGCTCACCCATGGGCAGGAACTCATAGAAAACCCCGTAATCCAGCATCAGCAGCATCTCGTCACTGTCGGCCTGATCCTGTATTCCGAAAAAACCTTCAGATGCATTATAGGTTTCCATGTAGCGCATATCGCCGGCCGGAATGATCTTTTTAAACTGCTGGCGGTAGGGGAGGAAACTAACGCCTCCGTGAATAAACAATTCCAGGTTGGGCCAGATTTCCCTCAGATCACTTTTGCCTTTCATCTCCAGGATCCGTTTGAGCAGCAGCAGGGTCCATGAAGGAACGCCGCTGATGGTGGTGACATTTTCCTCTGCGGTTACCCGGGCCATTTCTTCAATTTTGCTCTCCCATTCATCCATCAGTGCGATGCTCAGGTTGGGGGTGCGGATAAATTGCGCCCAGAAGGGGGCATTCTGAATCAGAATGGCCGAAAGGTCGCCATAGTACACATCATTATCGTATTCGCAGATCTGGTGACTGCCGCCCAGGGTCAGCCCTTTGCCGCTGAACATCCGGGTGTCGGGATAGTTGTTGCAATACATGGCCAGAACGTCCTTTCCGCCGTTGAAGTGACATTCTTCGAGTGCCGTTTCACTCACCGGGATGAACTTGCTTTTGTCCCCCGTTGTCCCTGATGACTTGGCAAACCAGCGGATCTCTTCCGGCCAGAGCAGGTTCTGTTCTCCCCTGCGTAATCTTTCAATCCAGGGCCGGATAGCGTCGTAGTCAGAAACGGGCACCCTTTCCCTGAATTGTTCCAGTCTGCTGATCCCTGCATAATCGTATTTTCTGCCCCATTCCGTGTCGCGCGCCGCATTCATTAAACGCCTGAACCATTCAAATTGCACATCATGCGGGTAAAGCATGAACAGTTCGATCTGATGCATGCGTTTTTTCATGATCCACGACATGAAGGAATCCAGGAGGGCCATTGTTCAGAGATTTCTATGCAAATTTACATGAAAACTACTGACGAGGCACGGCGAAAGCAACATTATTATAAGTGAATAATGAATAACGAATAGTGAATAATCGGGGATTTTTTTAGTGAATAATGAATGGTGAATAATTTCTCAGGTTTTCAATGTTTTTTTTGATGTAATTGTGACCGCCAATAAACTCTCTTTCACGCTATTACCTATTACTTATTACCTATTACCTATTACCTGTTACCTGTTACCTGACCAAACTCACGCTCCCCCTCTTCTCCTCCTCCCTTCCATCCTCAAACCTCACCACTGCCCTGTAAAAGTAAACCCCCGCCGCGCAATCCTGGCCTTTGTAAGTGCCGTCCCAGCCCGTGCTGA
>CALGYY010000224.1 GCA_937934705.1 uncultured Bacteroidota bacterium | reverse complement strand
GGGCATACGGAAGGCAACCTGTTACCGGCGAAGATCAGCAATAAATCCGGAACAAAAGGGATGGAAAAAGTTCTGCTGATCCCCAACAGCGGTCTTGATCGCATCATGCTTTTTGATGCTTTCAGTGGCGATAGCATCACAACCAACTTTTACAGTTCTAATCCTGCATTCAACACTCAGATCGACACGGATTTACTGCCGGATGGCAGACTGATCGCATCAGATCAGACCAGTGATGTTCTGCATGTGTTTTCTGCTTTACAGAACGGGAATACGGTATTCGCGCCTGCTGGCGGAGTAAACAATGCCATTATGGATAACATCCGTGGCATGGCAGTGACTGACAGCGGTAGTATTCTGGTAACCTCTGCATCTGGAACCAATATCAATACTATAGTGATCTTTGATACGGCAGGTCAGTATACCGGTCTTTTCGCACCCATTAACCAATGTCTCAGCCCCTTTGACGTACTTATCCGTTCGTCTGACGTTCTGGTCACTGAAATAAATGGTAACAATGTCAGGCGATATGCTTTTAATGGTAACCTGCTGGGGGTTTTCAAAGACAGCGTTACTTTCGGTGAACAAATGTATCAGGCACCGAATGGTGATATTTACACGGCAAACTTTCAATCAGGCGAACCGGGCATTATTATCCAGCAGGCCAACGGAACGCTGATCAGGAAACTGAATTGCATCAGCGGGACCAGGGGTGTTTACCTGCTTGGCAACGGAAACCTTCTTGCAACTAATTCGCTCGGGGTTTATGAAATTGACAAGGTGGCAGATACAATCATCCGAACCGTGGTTTCAGGAATTAACGGAAGATATATCACGGAGGTGCCGGTTAATAAAATTCAATGGCCTGAGATAACAGTGCTGACCACTCCATCCACGATGCTTTGCGGTGATACAATTTTTGCAGAGGGTCTTTCCAACCCGGCCCTGACCTTTTCATGGCTCAGAGACGGCCTGCTGGTCTCCACAGGCTACGACACTCTTAACATTACCCAGTCAGGGCATTACGATCTCGTGGTCCAATACCTGAACGTTTGGTCTGACACCATCCCGTTTACTATCACGGATGCTTATGATAGTCTGACTATTGACCAGTCAGGCGCGAATCTGAGTGCGCCAGATGTTTACCTGAGTTATCAGTGGTATTTCAACGGCACTCTTATTCCTTCTGCCAACACGGATCAGTACACTGCCGTAAACACGGGATGGTACATGGTAGAGGTAAGCGCAAGTCCGACCTGCACCATATTTTCCGACAGTGTGTATGTCACCATTGCCGGATACCGCATAGATCAATCATCCGGGATCAGGCTCTACCCGAATCCTGCAGAAGATTATATTTTGATTGAATTTCCCGAAAGTTATAATAACACCATAAGCCTCATTCTGACGGAGATAACGGGCAGGTGTGTCAGGGAATATCATCTGAACACCCTTCAGGAGGGCCATACGCATTCCCTCGATCTCAAAGGTATAGAGCCGGGCATTTACCTGCTCCGGAGGTCTGATAATGACCGAGGAGGTCCCGTTGGTAAAATCATGATCAAATAAAAGAAAAACGGGCTTCACGCCCGTTTTTCTTTTACAACTTCTTCATCAGCTCCCTGGGTTTCCGCCTGGTCGTGAGATTGTCAGCCAGGGCATGCGATATTACCGGTAATGCAATTGTGGCATCACAATATACCTGAACGTAGTTGTGATTTTCCGATTCCTTTCCCCATGAGGTCGCTTCCTGGAAAGTGCAGCCCGAGAGGCCTCCCCACTGGGGAGAATCAGTGGTAACCTGTACGGCATATTTATGCGGATAATAGGTTTCGTCGGTCCCTTCGCGGGAAAACTCATTGTGACGGTTGGGGATCACGCGGTCTTTGTATAAGAGGTCGCCGGTTACTGCGAAAAGCTGTATCATGTCTTTGGGCACACCCCCACCGATGTAAATAACACCGGTTTCCTTTACATGGGAAGCCAGGGACATGAACTCAACATAATCTTT
Organism: uncultured Bacteroidota bacterium; assembly: GCA_937934705.1. GTDB lineage: Bacteria > Bacteroidota > Bacteroidia > Bacteroidales > CAIWKO01 > CALGYY01. The sequence continues at coordinate 1,743 of CALGYY010000224.1, read as the reverse complement.
CACCCCGTCGATCTTCAGTGAGAAACCCTTTGATTTTGCGATGAGGGCAGCGTCACCGTAGGGACTGTCGATAATGGCCGGGCAAAAGACCGGGGTTCCGGCTTTGTAGGCAGAGGCGACGATGCCGTCAATTTTTTGTTCCGTCAGGTATTTCCCGAAAAGGTTCAGCAATTCCCTTGAAGAATACAGGTGATCCTGATTCAGTGTTTGCATGAATTCAGCGATCTTTTCTGTCATCACCAGGTAATCGTCTTCGCGGCCCAGCACGTCAAGGTAGCGGTTATATCCCAGTTCAAAAAGTTCCTTATCATCAAATTTTTCAGGGCACTGATAATAGCTGAAGCCCATGCCTTCGATCAGGTCTTCCGACAGGTTTGCGCCGGTAGCGACGAGAATATCGATCAGATTTTCTTCAAGCATCCACTGAATGATCCTGCGCTGACCGGTTGTGGACAATGAACCTGCATATCCGAAAAGGATGGTGACATCCTCATCTTCTATCATTTGTTTGATCTTACGATAGGCCATACTCAGGTTCTTTCCCTGAAAACCGGTTTGAAGCATGTCGTTCAGCAAATTGGTCAGGCTCTTGCCTTTAGTCACCTCAATGGGCTTGGTTTTTTCGAGTTTCATTTCAGGATGGTTTTAAGATTATGATGCCTTGATGTATTTCCTTTCACTATTGTAAGCGCTTGAAATACAAAATTAGAAAAAAAACAAAGCGGGTGTAGGTCAAAGCATTGTGAAATGAAGCCCGCGCTTACAGCGTATTGAAAAGCAAACTTCTTTTACCGCTCTGATTGCGGACTTCAAGCACATAATACCCAGCCCGAAGCGGTTTGAGACGCAGCGTGATTTTTTCCGTTCCCGGAGGAAGGCAAACCTGCCCCAGTTTGCTGATCTCATGCCCTCCCAAACCATGGATGCTGATGACATAGACCGATTCCCACGGGCAATCAATCTCGAGGAAGAGGGTTCTGTTATCCGGGGCACTCATGACTCTTGCGCTGAAATCAGGGCTGGTATACCACACCGCATCGTAATCCGGATCAGGGATATTCCCTGGGATCTCAAGGGCAGCCTTATCATTATCAGAAAAAACCTCCCCCCCCCGGGCTAATGGTTCGGCCTCAGCATTATCCTTTCCTGACAAATACGGCTCCTGTACTTGTGCCTTTACAGCGCAGTTAAAAAGCAGAAACAAAAGAAAAAGAATATATGGGTGTTTTTTCATGGAATCCGGACTCGGGCAGGGGCAAAAATAGGTATTTTTAATTATCAGCAAAAAAACATATTAATTTTTTTTGGCTGATCGTAATAATACCCCTAAAGGTTCGGGAGTCCTCCGCTCCCGAACCTTCAGCTTTTTTTAAACATAAATCAGTGGTCTGTATGATTGTTCAGAATCAACGTAATGTTCTGTTTTCCTTTGCTTTACATTTTCTTTTTTTCTTTTCCACTTTTGCTTGATCAAAAGTGGAGCAAAAATCAAGTCGAAACCTATGCTTCCCCCCGCTCTCATCCCGGCTTGCAAATCATGCAAAGGAGTGTCAAAAATGCCGGGACAGGCCTCATCACTATATTAACAAAAGCACAAACTCCCGTCATTTTTAACAAATGGCCACACGCCCAAAAGCATGGCGTGCGGCCACCTTTGCTGATTTGCTAAGCCGGTCTGATTCACGCCTGCGCCGGCCCGCGGTTTCGACCCTGCCACCGCACACCTGCTAACTTATTGTCTGC
>CALGYY010000223.1 GCA_937934705.1 uncultured Bacteroidota bacterium | reverse complement strand
GCTCCACCGCCTTCTGCGCAAATAATATGGCACTGTCGTAACGGGCGGCCGCACTGTAGGCCATACTCAGATAATAGAAACTCCAGGGGGCATCGGGGTTTATTTCAACCGACTTCAGTCCGGCAGAAATGGCTTCATCATAATACCCGATATAGCGGTAAACCCGTCCCAGGTTACGCCAGTTGAAGTCGCTGGCCGAGTCAATTTCCAGCGCCTTCCGGTAATATTTAATGGATTCCAGGTACTTGCCCATGTAGCTGTACGCCAGTCCGATGATGGAATAGTTCTCATCATCTCCGGGCCGGATATCAATCGACTTCTGGATGGACTCGAAGCCGCGTTCATACTTTTCCATATAAACGTAAGTTCTTCCGAGCTCTTTGTGGTACTTGGCCACGGTATTGTCGAGCTGTATGGCCTGCTTGAAATTCGTTACGGCTTTGGGATAATTCCCCATGTACTGGTATGTGATCCCGATCTGGTAGTAATTGCCGGCATCGTCGGGCTCTTTCTGAATGCCTTCCTGCATCAGTTGTATGGCCTGTTCATACTTCTCCTGGTTCCTGAAAATGATCCCTTTGGTAATGTAATATAGTCCCCGGTCAGGGTTGAGGCCGATGGCCTTGTCGATCAGGCGGCTGGCGGTATCGTATTGTTCAAGCGTTGTGTATATATTTGCAAGATTATTATATGCCAGCGGATAATTCGGGTCAACGCTGAGTGCCAGACGATAGCTGTATATCGCGGAATCCGTCTTTCCCAGATTGTCGTAAGCCACCCCCATATCATTGATCGGGTAAGTCCAGCCCGGCGCAAGCTCCATCGCTTTGCGGTAATTCATGATCGCCTTGTCATACTCCTTCAGATCCTGGTATATGGATCCCAACTGGTGATAGGCAAAAGGCGCATTGGGTTCTATTCTTACACATTCCTGCATGATCGCCAGCTTCTGCCCGATGTCGTCGGTATATACACTTTCCCAGAACAGATAACGTGCACGTATATAATCGTACAGAATATATGTAGAGTCGATCAGTTGCATGGCGTAGTATAGCTCATAATAAGCCGTGTAGGTGCTGATGGTGTCCGGGATCTTTTCCCCTTTGACCCAGTTATTAATGGCGATCTGTGATTTGTTTTGCAAACCTGCAAGTAAGCTGCGTTTGACCGAGGTGATGATACTTTCTGCCCCTTCCATCTGCGTCAGCGTCGTATAGTGGGTCCACGCATTTCCTGTAGAATCGGGGCCTGTCAGCAGGTGTCCTTTGCTGACGCAATACTGAAATTTCTCGTAGGTTTCGCGTACGCCGGGGTCGAGCAGTTTCAGTACATTGTCGTTGATCCCTTTCATGGCCAGTTGTCCGTCCCCGTGCTCACCTTCGGCCATTTTGCTGACCGCTGCAAGGGTGGCCTCATCCACAAAAGCGAGGACCGTACTCTGATTTCCGACAATGGCCGGATTTTGCGTATTTCCTGTTTCGCGAGCCACATTTTCCGAAAGGTAAATAAAGACCTCCAGCAGTGTCACTTTTTTATCCTTGTTCATGTCGGCCAGGCCCTTCAGGCCATTCAGCAGGTAATAGCTGAAAACCCCGGCACCGTTTCCCCATTTTTGTCCTTCCTGCGACAATTCACCGGCCTGGGACGAGAGGATCTTAATGACATTACTCCACTGTTGCTGTAATGCCTGGGTGGTGTTCATGGCGCCTTCAGTTCCTCCGGCCAGTTTTCCCGATTTGCAGGCATCGCTGATCATGATCACTTTGGCTTTGTTGCGGTCGATCAGGGTTGAAAGGTAGGTTTGCAGATAGAACAAACCTACGGTGCCGCCCGCCATATAGCAGGATTTAGGGGCATCCGCCGCCAGCAGAAAACCGTTCTGCATCATGGTCTTGGTCTCCAGATCACCATGTCCGGAAAAGTAGATCATAACGGTTTCACCCTCTTTGGCACTCTCCAGCAGCCAGTCAAGAGCCGAGAAGATATTAGCCGATGTGGCTTCTTCATTCAGCAGCAAACGGATATTGTTGCTGTCGACCCGGCCTCCGGCCGGAGAGATCAGGTAATGATAGAAATTATACGCATCCACATCCGCATAGTTCAGACCGGGGACATTCTGGTACTTCGATATTCCGACGATCAGGGCGTAAACCTTACCGGATCCGGTATTGCCGGGTGCATTGATATTAACGCCTTTATTATTGGTCTGGGCGAGGCCCGTAACGACCGTCAGTAAAAAGGTCAGCAGGAATAATGAGATTCGGCTCTTCATAGATTTCAGAATGAAGTCATAAACAATACGGAATGAACCTCCGGGGAGCTTCATACAAAGATAGGCATTTTTTACCTCTTGCTTGATACATTCGGCAGGCAGAAAGTAAGCGGAACAACAAACAGTAAAATCTGTTCGCCGACTGAATTTTTTATTAGGTTTGCAATCGTATTTATGAGCATACGCAAATCAATCCCCAACAGCCTTACCGCACTTAACCTGGTGTGCGGTTGCCTGTCGCTTCACTTCACGTCTCACGGAATGCTCGACTGGGCAGGAATGGCGATCATGGCCGCTGCCGTTTTCGATTTTACGGATGGCTTTGCAGCACGATTGCTTAAGGTGAAAAGTGAGCTGGGCAAGCAGCTCGATTCACTGGCCGATGTGGTCTCCTTCGGCGTGGCCCCGGGTGCCATCATGTTCAACATGATGCTGATGGGCAACAAGGCATGGAATGCGGGGATTCCTCTCTGGGTTTTTGCCCTTGCCCTGATGCTGCCCGTTTGCGCTGCCTTAAGGCTTGCAAAATTCAATATCGATGAAAGGCAACACGACTCCTTCATCGGCCTGCCTTCCCCCGCAGCGGGACTGGCAGTAGCTTCATTGGGCATCCTGATCTTCCGGAACTTTGAAAGCCCGCTTTTCCCCTTCAACGACTATGTACTCTTTTTTGTACTCCATCCGGTAACCTTGTTCACCGTGTGTGTAAGTCTTTCTCTTTTAATGCTTTCGCCCCTTCCTTTGTTTGCCATGAAGTTTAAAAGCGCAGCCTTCCGTCCCAATGCCGTGCGCTATATTTTTATGATTGCATCTTTTTTATTACTTTTACTTTTCTTTTTTACTGCCGTACCCATTATTATTCTGGCCTATATTGCCACATCACTGATTATTCACCTCATTAACAGGAAAAAACAGTATTCATGAAATTTATTGCAGAAATCGATGTTATGCCGCTCAAAGCCCTTCTTGATCCCCAGGGAAAAGCAGTGGGTTCGGGCATGAAGAATATGGGATTCACCGGGGTGGGAGAAGTCCGCATCGGCAAGCATATCAGTCTCGAAATTGAGGCCAGGGACCTGAAAGCGGCAGAAGCGCTGACCGAGAAAGCCTGTAAAGACCTTTTATCGAATCCCATCATGGAAAGTTACCAATTTCACGTGAATCCTATCAAATAGCGGCTACAGAAAGGAAACCATTACATAACCTTCAATCATACACAAATGAAAAAAATCATCCTTCTCTTCGCAGTATTTATGGCGCTCTCTGTTGCTCTGAAGGCGCAGGTGGTCTACTCCTGCGAGTACAAAAGCGACGCTGACGTTAAGGTTTACGTTTCAGAGTATAAAAGTGATGCAGACCTGGTGGTGTATCGCTGTTCTTACAAGAGTGATGCTTCTGGCAACGATGGCCTCTGGTTTTTCGCAGAGTATAAGAGCGATGCCAAAAAGAAAGTGTATTTCTGTGATTACAAAAGTGATGCGGATCTCGTGATCTACTTTTCACAGTATAAGAGTGATGCCGGCTGGAAGAACACCAGCAAGAAGCATTTATTCTATTAAGAGATGCTGACTTAAAGAACTGCTGTTTCGCGACTGCGGAAGAGCAGTTTTTTTTTAATGTGGAAAACACTGACAGAAAATATTGCCGGAACCTCCTGATTCCATCGCGCCTGATCACAAGAGAGGTCAGGGTGGGTGAGGTGCCCATGGGAGCTGAGCAGCCGGTCCGCATACAGTCGATGACCAACACGGCGACCCTGGATATTACGGGAACGGTGGAACAGGCTTCACGATTATTTGAACTGGGATGTGATTACGTCAGGATCACCGCCCGCAACCGCCATGAGGCACTGGCCCTGAAGAAAATAAAGAAACTCCTGAAGGAAAGGGGCTGGGCCCGTCCGCTGATTGCGGATATCCACTTCAATCCTGAGGTAGCCTTGCTTGCAGCGCCCCTGGTGGAGAAGATCAGGATCAACCCGGGGAATTACAGCGACCGTCCCGGAAAAAAGGGTCATAAGCAGGAATGGTCAGAGCAGGAATACCGCGAGGAGCTCGAGCGCGCGGCGGAGCGTTTATTCCCCCTGATACAGCTTTGCAAATCCGAAGGTACCGCAATCCGTGTGGGGACCAATCATGGCTCCCTTTCCCGGCGCATACTGTCGCGCTATGGGAATACGGCGGAGGGCATGGTGCAGTCAGCCATGGAATTCGTGCGTCTGATTTCCGGAATGGGTTTTCATCAGTTGGTTCTCTCGATGAAGTCGAGCAATATCCGCACAATGCTTCAGGCCACGCGGCGACTGGTGAATGTGATGCATGCAGAAGGTTTTGATTATCCGCTTCATCTTGGCGTCACGGAAGCAGGAGCCGGTCAGGACGGATTGATACGGTCCGCCGCAGGGATCGGGGCCCTGTTGCTTGACGGGATCGGTGATACCATCAGGGTATCACTGACCGGTGATCCGGAGCAGGAGGTCGGCCCGGCACGTTACCTGGCTTCACTGATGCCTCAGAGCGGTGGACCGGAGGGTGATCAGGTGCCCTTTGACCTATATGCTGATCCCTTCTTCTATCAGCGCCAATCATCTGAGAATTGGGAGAATTTGGGTGGCGGCTTCCCGATTCAGATCTATAACTCGGAACAGGAAATACCTGAAGGATTTCCGCAGAGTCATATCATCCCGGCATCTCTCCCGGAAGCGCGCAAAAAGATCCTTCAGATGAAATCACAGGGCGTATCTGCTCCCTTGATCATCAGGTTCAAAGGAGGCGGTGAACATGCCGGACAAGAACTCCTGCACTTCTCTGCTGAAGCAGCCGCACTGCTCGCCGACGGATACGGGGATGCTGTATGGTTCGATGCGCCTCATCCTGCGCCCGCTGCAAGGACCGGGGCCGGTGAAACCCTATTACAGGTCATGGGCCTGACGCGCACAAAAGCGGAATATATTTCCTGTCCTACCTGCGGCAGAACGGAATTCAATATCATGAAAGTACTGGAAGAGGTCAGAGCGCTGACTTCCCACATGAAACATCTGAAGATAGCGGTGATGGGATGTATTGTGAATGGCCCGGGGGAAATGGCTGATGCTGACTACGGAATTGTGGGCATGGGAAAAGAAAGTGTAGCCCTCTACGCGGGAGGAAAGCTTGTGATGAAAGGAGTCTCCGAAGAGGAAGCCGCAAAAAAACTGCTTGAAATGATTACCCGAAATGAATACAACGCGGGTTGATGCGCTGATCAGAAATCGGTGGTGAGTGAAATGTGGAAGATGGGTTTCTGGATTTTCAGGTTTTCCACCCCCCAGGCGTAGTCCACCCTGATGAAGTATCCGAGTATCCTCGTGCGTAAACCTGCCCCGAACCCTCCCACAATAGGATCCCGTTCATTCTTGATGGTCACCGTTATCGGGCCCTGTGTATAAATCTCTTTGAAAATGGTATTTTCTTCCGACCAGGGGTTCCACCCTGTCCAGGCCATGCCCATATCGCCAAAACCCACAATCTGGAAATTGCTGAAAAACTCTGATTTGATCGGTTTTTTCGAGAAGTAGCGGAACACAGGGAAACGAAGCTCACTGTTGATCAGGGCGAAGTTGTTCCCGTTGCGGATGTTCTGGTTAAATCCCCGCATATTGGTGGCCAGGGTTTGAAATGCATAGTTTCTGGAGCGGTTCACCGTAATATCATTGTTGAATTTCGGGATCAGCCAGTTGTCCACCCCGCCAAGGTAGTAAATGAGCGGACTGTTGCCCAGTGATGTACTGGCTGCAACACGGTTGGCCCAGATAAAGGTTTTGTGGATCTTCTGATAATTGCGGTAATCCAGTCCCATGACCACCAGGTAGTCGAACTGGTCCGTGATGCGCTGGTAATACTCACCGAAGATCTTCCAGCGTGTACCGTACATAATGTTGAGCCCCCGGGGCCTCGTGTTGTCGAAGATCAGTTCTCCTTTCAGTCCGGCCCAGTATTCATTGATGGTCGGCTCTTTCAGGTTCTGGATATCTGTGGACGCATAGATGGTTTTATCCCACCGGAGGATACCCGAACCTTTCACAGCGAACACATTGTTGAAGGGCCATTTGATCACATACTGCACATCATGGGAGCGGATCTTGACCAGGGAATATTCCATGAGGTTCTCCATGGCCTGGCGGTGGAAGACCAGGGTTTTGTCAAGTCTTTTTTTATGGTTATCAAAAGCCAGGAAAAACTCATTGTTATCGAGGTCAACTGACAGGCGGAATCCTCCCGTGATCCGGTAATCTTCCATCAGATCGATCACGCCGAGGCGGAACAGGGCGTTAAATCCGGGGTTGAGGTAGATCGGGCTGGTGCCCCCGGTAAATGGCTGATAGGACGTATTCAGGAAATTGAAATCGAGCTGTGTGACCAGCTGATTGATGAAGTACTCAACATTGTAGTTCTCCTGACGGGGAATGATGAATCCCGGCTTTTCTTTTTTCTGTGATGCGCTGTCCTTCACCGTATCCGTCTGCACTTTGCCAAAGCGGTAATTGTTGATGTCGATCCTGCCTGTGTCAGACTGCAGGTCAATCTCGTCGACCAGGACATTGTTGTTCCTCCGGTTATTCCGCTGTTTGTTTTTCCTGTCCTGAATATAGGTGATCTCTTCCTGCGTCATGGAGGAAGAGATGGTGTCCGGTTTTCTTTCCTTCAGTTCCCGGATATACGCATCCATGTAATAGGTGTTCTGAAGGGTCGGAAGCTTGACCTCAGAAGCTTTGGCCTTATCGCCTACATACATTTTGTAGCGGTTGTCCCGGAAAATGATCTGTCCCAATTTACCGGCGCGGGGGCTCACATCATGTTCGAGGATGCTTCGGCTGTAATCGCTCACCGGGAAACTGGTGGTGAAATAGCGGTAATGAGTGGTGGTGTCAATATAGGCGATGGCGCTGTCGACGCGTGCGATATAGCGGTTGGTGATACCGTTCTCATCGGAGAGGTAGGTGAAATGCCGCTTGTCGTACTCCATGGCGTTCCATTCGCTGGATGCAGGACTTTGGGTCACGCGCCTGAGCACAAGGTCGCGCCCGGAATAATCGTAGATAAAGAGGTCGAGAGAAGGGGGCAGTTCATTGATGGAGTCCTTGGCGGTCTGGAAGTAGGTGGTGAGATCATAGCGGATGGTGTCGTCGGGCCGGTTGGAGCTGAAGATGATCTCATCAGAATTTCCGATGAAGCGGGGATACAGGTCATCCCAAATATCTTTTGTGATGGTTTCGTAAGTATGCGAAGCGAGATTGTAAACGAAAATATCCGACTGCCCGTTGACCACGGCTGACATGACGATCATTTTTCCATTCTGCGCAAAGGAGTGGTCCAGAACCTTTTCCATATTAAACAGTCGCTGCTTCTCAAACTTCTCGTCATCCAGCGTATAGAAATACATCATGATTTTGCCTTTGGTCTCGAAGATCATTGAAAGCAAACGGCCGCTGGGGTGCCAGGCCAGCAGAGGGTTGGAATAATCTGTTTTCTCATCCAGACGCTGTCCGGCCCGCAGCAGAACCTTGCGCTTGCCGGTGTCCATATTGTAAAGGTGAACTTTCCATCGCCCGTTGTCGTTGGTAACAAAGGCTGCCTGGTTGCCTTCGGGGCTGACCCGCAACTGCTGATAAACCAGTCTTTTCTTTTGTTTGGCCAACAGCAGGGGCTCGCTGACTTCCTGCCTTGCAGCGTCAGTAATGCCATACTGGGCTTCATAGTACTGCAGCCATTCTTTGCTGAGATCTTTAAAGGCGATGCCAAGGACATATAGAAATCCGCTTTCTACATTCTTGCTGACCTTGGTCATGTAAACAATATTTGAAACGGTAGTGGGTCCGTATTTGTCGGCAATAAATCGCCAGATGGAATGACCGGCATAAACGGCCTCCATGCCCTCCAGGCCTGAGAACTTCCTGTAATCGCCCCGCAAAATGCCGTCTTTCACATGATTCTCCATTTCCGTATCCCAATTCTGGCTCATATAGGATACCAGCCCTTTGGAATACCAGTCGGGCAGGCTGAGCAGGGCAGAATTCTTCATCATGGCAGTGATACGTCCGCCAAAAAGCATCTGGTCGAGGATCACGTGGGCGATCCCCGCACGGATCTGCCGCTGGAGATCAGCGTGACTGCCGTTGAAATAAATAAATACCTTGGAGCCGACAATGTGCGTAATCCCGCCGACATTGTATTCCGCGTCCTGGATCGATCCGATGTTACTTTGTTTGAGATCGGAAAGTTTGTTGAAAATCACGAACTGAATTTTCCCATCCAGGGGGAAGTCCAGCTTGCGTTCCATCTCCCTGATGGCTTTATCAGCATAACGTGCCGTAAAGGCGGCAAGGTCCTGTCCATTCAGGTAGAAGTAGGTATCGAATCGGTCGAAACGATAAAATGACCAGAAACGTCCTTCGTACTGAACCCTGTTCTTGCCAAAGCTCATCTGAAGTCCGTTATAAAACTGCGCCTGCGTGCTGTGGGGGTGCATTACCCCGGAGACAGTCAGCAAAAGAACTGCGAGCGCGGCCAATATTTTTCTGATCCCTGTCATGAATGCACCTTAGAACGTAATTACCCTATGTAAAGGTATAAATTTTTTCTGAATCTTCTGAAAATATTTGCAGCCCGCAGGGAGACCGGCAGACCCGTTTCCCGCAGGCCACCGCAGAACAAAGCAGGTGTCGGCGGGATTGTGTATTTTTGTATTTTACTTTCACGCATGATTAGTATTAAAGTATTTGTTTTCAACGATTTTCAGGTGAACACCTACCTCCTGTTTGATGAAAGCGGGGAGGCCATCATCATCGATCCGGGAAATTCCACAGAGGAAGAAAACCGTAGGCTTGATACCTTCATTGAAGAGCATAAGCTCCGGCTGACGGGTCTCTATAACACCCATCTGCATATTGATCACATGTTTGGAAATGAATATGTGAAACAGAAATATCAGCTGAAATTCAGGATCCATCCGGATGGGATACACTTTCTGAATACTGCGATCGGATTTGCTTCAGTGTTCGGCTTCAATCTCCAGAAGGTTGCGCAACCTGACGGAGAAATGCTTGAGGGGGAAGTGATCCGCTTCGGGAATGCATCCCTTGAAGTCATTGAAACCCCCGGCCACGCTGCCGGAAGCTTTTGCTTTGTCTGCCGTGAAGAAGCCTTTGTTATTGTCGGGGATGTGCTTTTCAGTGGCAGTATCGGCCGTACCGATCTCCCTTCAGGGGATATGGACACATTGCTTGCCAGCATAAAGGAAAAGCTGATCCCTTTGGGGGACCATTTCGTTGTGCATTGTGGTCACGGTCCGGAAACCACCATCGGAGAGGAGCGGAAATACAATCCTTTCCTGAACGAGATCGGAAGAGCGTCGTGTAGGAAAAGAGTGTAGATCTCGGTGGTCGCCG